>JAUIDM010000115.1 GCA_030428915.1 Alphaproteobacteria bacterium
GGCCGAGTTGCTGCGTGGTCTCACGCGCGCGCAGAAGACTGCGCATCCGGGCCAGCAGCACGGTGTCGTCGAGCGGTTTCCAGACGACATCTTCCGCCCCCGCCCGCAGGGCCTGCATCTTCCGGTTAATGTCGCGGAAGGCGGTCACCATCACGACCGGTATGTCACGGGTTGCGGAATCGGCCTTCAACCGTTCGCAGACCTCGATGCCGCCGATATCGGGCAGTTCGATGTCGAGAAGGATCAGGTCCGGCCGGATCTGATGCGCAAGGCTGAGTGCCTCGGTGCCGCTTGCGGCCTGGACCGTCTCGTAGAACGCCGAGGCAAGCTTCACTTTCAGGACGATGCGGTTCGTCGCGACGTCATCGACAATGAGGATTTTCCCGCCCATGCGTCCCCTCCCGTTTACTTCCCTGATCGCTGCCCTCATCATTCGTTTGCAATGGTTAAGAAATGCTTTCCAATCGGGACTTGCGCGAGGACGGATGAACAAGGACAGGCAGGAATTCGCCGAGACATTGGCGCTTAAGGCACTGGGTTGGCTTGCGGGCAATGACGAGCTGCTGCCGGTTTTCCTGGGTGCAAGCGGGGCTTCGGTCTCGGACCTGCGCCAACGCGCTGCCGATCCGGATTTTCTGGGCGCCGTGCTGGACTTCCTTCTGATGGACGATGCCTGGGTGACCGCCTTCTGCACGGCAGAGGGAATTGCCTGTTCCGACCCGATGGCCGCCCGTCAACTTCTGCCGGGCGGTGCCCAGACACATTGGACATGACGGCGGCGGCGTGACGCTGCTTGCGCCGGATTGTCCGCTGGGTCAGTCTGGTGCGTAAACAATCATCACAAAAGACGGACGCAACGATGGGCGGAATTCAGGGCCTGATCTTCGACAAGGATGGAACGCTGTTCGACTTCCGCGCCACCTGGTCAGCCTGGGCGCGGCGGTTTCTGACGGAACTGTCGGCGGGATCCGATGCGCTTGCCGCCCGGCTGGGTCAGGCGGTGGGGTTCAATATCGAGGACGGTACATTCCTGCGCGACAGCCCGATTATCGCGGGTACGCCGGCCGAAATATCGATGCATCTTCTGGAACATGTGCCGGGGGTGGATCGGGCCACGCTTGTCGCGCGCATGAACGCGGTCTCGACCGAGACGCTGCAGGTTTCGGCAGTGCCGTTGCGGCCGCTCTTCGAGGAGTTCGCGGCCCGCGGCCTGAAACTCGGTCTGGCCACCAACGATGCCGAGGAACCGGCCTCCGCACATCTGCGCCAGGCCGGAATCGCTCCGTTTTTCCAATTCGTCTCGGGTTTTGACAGCGGCTACGGGGCCAAGCCCGATCCGGGCCCCCTTCTGGCCTTCGCGCGGCTGCAGGGCCTGCTGCCGGGCAATGTCGCGATGGTGGGGGACAGCCTGCATGACCTCGTGGCCGGACGCGCCGCCGGCATGCGCACCGTCGCGGTTCTGACCGGCATTGCAGGTGCGGAGGAATTGTCGCCATTCGCCGATGCCGTGTTGCCCGATATCGGCCATCTGCCGGACTGGATCGACAGCCTGGTCATGGCCGAAACCTGACCCTTTGCCTGAAAACGACGTTTCGGCGTCGCTGAGTGATGCGAAACGCAGGGCCGCCGGTTTGATCCTCGATCCGTCCGCAACAGGGGTGCGATGATGACGAGCGAGATCAGGCGCAAGCGCGCAGGCGGCCGGGCGGGCCATGCCGAACGGGCGGGGGTAAAGGCCATCGATCAGATGCCCTGGCGCATTCCGGTCAATCCCGACCGGCCGGTGGAGCCGATGGGGCCGGAGGGCGTTCAGGCCATCCACAAGGGCGCGATGCGCATCCTGAGCGAGATCGGCATCCGTTTCCTCAATGACGAGGCACTGGAGATCTTCAGAGAGGCCGGTTGCAAGGTCGAGGGCGACACTGTCCGTATGGACGAGGATTTCGTGATGGAGATGGTGGGCCGGGCGCCCGCCGAATTCACCATCACCCCGCGCAATCCCGAACGTGCGCTGCCGCTTGGCGGAAAACATATACTCTTTGGCAACGTCTCCTCGCCGCCGAACTACTGGGATCTGGAACGCGGCAAGGTCACGGGCTTCATGGAGGGGTTCCGCGATTTCATCAAGCTGACGCAGTATTTCAACTGCATCCATTTCGCGGGCGGCTATCCGGTCGAGCCGGTGGACGTTCATGCCTCCGTCCGCCATCTCGACTGCCTCTACGAAAAGCTGACGCTGACCGACAAGGTCTGCCATGCCTATGCGCTCGGCAAGGAGAGGGTCGAGGACGGGATGGAGATGGTGCGAATCGCGGGCGGCCTGTCGCCCGAGGCGTTCAAATCCGCACCGCGTATGTACACGAACATCAACTCCGTCTCGCCGCTCAAGCACGACTTCCCGATGATCGACGGGGCGCTCCGGCTGGTCAGGAACGGGCAGGCGGTTATCGTGACGCCCTTCACGCTGGCGGGCGCGATGGCGCCGGTGACGATGTCGGGGGCGGTGACGCTGTCGATTGCCGAGGCTTTGGCAGCCATCGCGCTCATGCAATATGTCGCGCCGGGTGCGGCTGTGGGCATCGGCACCTTCACCTCGAACGTGGACATGAAATCGGGTGCGCCCGCCTTCGGCACGCCGGAATACATGCGCGCGACCCAGATGACGGGCCAGATGGCGCGGTTCTACAAGCTGCCGCTCAGGTCGTCGGGGGTCTGTGCCGCCAACGTGCCGGATGGGCAAGCGATGTGGGAGACCTGCAACTCGCTCTGGGCGGCGATGCAGTCGGGCACCAACATGGTCTATCACGCGGCGGGCTGGCTGGAGGGCGGGCTTATCGCGAGCCCCGAGAAATTCATCATGGACTGCGAGGTGTTGCAGATGATGCAACGCTACATGGAGCCCGCGACCTGGGCGACCACACCTGACGATATCGCCATCGACACCATCGCCGAGGTCGGTGCCGAGGGTCACTATTTCGGCTGTCAGCATACCCAGGAGCGCTACACGACAGCCTTCTACCAGCCCATCGCGTCGGACTGGCGCAACTACGAGGCCTGGCAGCTGGATGGCTCTGTCTGGACTGCCGAGCGCGCGCACCGGATATTCAAGGCGATCATCGCCGAGTTCGAGGCTCCGCCGATGGATGCCGCCGTGCAGGAAGAACTTAAGGAGTTCGTCGCACGACGCAAAGCCGAAGGCGGCGCGCCCACTGACTTCTGAGCCCGGGACGAGCGCAAACATGACCGCGTGGCGGAGGCTGCATTCACGGGTGCTCTGTCTTGCTGGTTTCGGCAATTCTTAACCGGCCCGCGCTTAGCCTGACCCGGGACAAGGGAAAGGCAAGGCATGCATGGGCTCGTGAATCGCTCAATTCAGTGCTTTCTGCGTGACACATACGGAATGGAGCTTTGGGCTGCGGTTGCGGCGGAGGCCGGTCTTGAAGTGCAGGGATTCGAGGCGCTTCTGAGCTACGAGGACGCGCTGACAGATGCCGTCGTCGATGCCGCCGCGCAGCGTTTGGCGAAGTCGCGCGATGCCCTGTTGGAGGATGTGGGCATCTATCTTGCCGGACTGGAACCCTTGCGACGCCTGCTGCGCTTCGGTGGGGTGGATTACATCGACTTTCTTCAATCGCTCGACGAATTGCCAGAGCGGGTTCGGCTGGCAGTGCCGGAACTGGACATGCCGGATCTGAAACTGGTGCCTGCGGGGCAGGGTCGGTTCATACTGATCTGCCGGGCGTCCCATGCCGGTTTCGCGGCGGTTTTTGCAGGGGTCCTGCGGGCGATGGCGGATGATTACGGCGCGCTTGTGCTGATCGAGGCGGGTGGGTCGGATGCCGATCCGGATGCGGTCAGTATCGAGCTTCACGAAGCGCAGTTCGCTTCGGGCCGCCGTTTCGATCTGGCCCGGCCGGAGCACATCTGATGGACGGCACTCGATATTCCGGAATCGCGCCATTGTCGATCGGTGGGCTTGCGCGGCTTATGCCCATGCATATCTGGGTGGCCCCCAGCGGGCATATCCGTGCCGTCGGCCCGACCATGGCGAAGCTCTGCGATGGGCGGACACTGGCGGGGATGCGGTTTCTGGAGGTATTCGAGGTCCGCAAACCGCATCGCATCCAGTCGATGGAAGAGGTCATTGGACTCTGCGGCCAGCGCCTTCAACTGGCCCTGCGGGAACCGCCGAGAACCGCGCTCAGGGGCATTGTGGTTCCGATGGAAGAGGGGCAGGGAGTCATGGTCAATCTCTCCTTCGGAATCGCCGTTGCCGACGCGGTGCGGGAACACGCGCTGACCGATGCCGATTTCGCCCCGACTGATCTGACGGTGGAACTTCTCTACCTCACCGAGGTGAAGGCGGCGGTGATGGAGGAACTGGGGGCGCTGAACCGCCGCCTGCAGATTGCCCAGCAAGCCGCCGAGGCGCAGGCTCTGACCGATGCGCTGACCGGCCTGTCGAACCGGCGGGCCCTGGATATGGAACTTCGGCGCGCCATCGACGGCGTCGCACGAGGCGGAAACGGTTTCGCTCTGATACAGATCGACCTCGATTTCTTCAAGGATGTCAACGATATGCTCGGCCATTCGGCGGGCGATCGTGTGCTTGTCGAAGTGTCGAAGGCTTTGCGTGCCGAGACGCGCCGCCATGATATCGTCGCCCGGATCGGCGGCGATGAATTCGTGCTGATCCTGAACGGGCCGGTCGACGAACTGGTCGTCAAACGGATTGCGGCGCGGGTGATCCGGGGGCTGGAACAGCCGGTGAGGTTTGATGGGCGAACCTGTCGGATTTCGGCAAGCGCCGGGGCCACGCTGTCTCAGTTCTACGACATGCCCGATGCCGACCGCATGCTGAACGATGCCGACGCCGCGCTTTACGTCTCCAAACGCAGCGGACGTGCACAATGCACGCTCTATCGCGCCGGCATGGCCGCAGCGGTCGACAGGCATGGCAGCGATGATGGGCCGTAAGGCATGGTGCCAACGCCGTAGCAGCATCCGGCCTCCAGGGCCGCCGCTGCCCACCTCCCGAAAGCCTTGCACAGGAGATGTGGCGCTTGGCGTGTCCTATGTGAACATATATCGGGTGCTGTTTGATCCTGCCCGGTGTGGCGAGCGCCTCGCACAGGTCCGGTGCAGATCAGCGGCGCAGGTCTGATGCGATTTCCGCGGCAAGGCGGGCGATCGCCACGCCGCTTGCATCGGCGATCGCCCCTGCCCCATCGGAGCCGACGGGAACGGCGATGTCAAACCGCCGCACCCGTTCCCGGATGATGCCGTCGGGCGATGCGATGGCGTATTGTCCTGAAAAGCGGAACTGGCCGTCGAGTCCCGCGAACATGCGGTCCACCCGCATCTCGACCCGCGCCTGCGCCGGTTCTTCGAGGGGCCAGGGTTCTGCCGCGACGGTGGCGGTCGTCGCCTGATCGAGAGCGAGGGCAAGGGCTGTGGTCACGCCCCGCACCGGATCGTCGGCCCAGAGCGTATCGGGCAGATTGCGGAGCGCGCCGTTTTCTTCCTGCTGTGCGATCTCGACGGCTGCTGCATAGGCGGGCAGCGACACTTCGCGCAGTTCGATGGTCGATACGCGCACCGGCACCTCGGCGGTCGCGGCTGGCGGGTCGATCAGGAACCGCGCCTCGTTGCCGGACCCACATGCGGCGGTCAGGAGGATCAGAAAAAGTCCGGTGTATCGCATGGCTCTACCGCCCCATCAGAAGTGAATTCGGGTTGCGTTCAATCGCCCGTGCAAGCTGGCTGACCGACCGCGCTGCCTGGCGCACCTCGCGCAGGGCCGCGAGCGTCTCCGCGTTGAAATCCGACCGGTCGCCATAGGCCGCGATCAGCGCCTCGGATTGCGCGACGAGACGTTCCAGACGCGCCGAGAGGTCGGGCAATCCGGCAGCCGCCTCCGCGACGGCATCGGCCGCTTCGCGGGCCGAGGCCATGGTGACGTTGGCGTTCTCGACCGCGCCGCCTTCCCGCAACTCGTTCAGGGCCGCGCGGATTTCGTCCAGCGCGGCGTTCAGTGAGGGCGGCAGGCTGCGGGCGGCTTCAGTCCCGATCACCTTGTCCGCACTGTCGAGAACACGGGTCGCGGCCGCGATCAACTCTTCGGCCTCGAGCGAGTTGGCCTTGGCCGCCACGGCCTTCAGGTCATCGACCAATGCCGGGAATTCTTCGGATGCCGTCGCGAAATTGGCGGCGGCCGTATCGGCGCTTTTGAGCGCGGCGGCGAGATTGTCGAAGGCACCTGCGGTTTTCAGATCGGAGACGACGCCCCTGAGATCGGCCACGGCTGCCCTGATGTCACCAGGCAGGGCCTGTGTTGCCTCGTCATTCACCAGCGCTCGGGTATCTTCCAGCAGGGCCACGATCGCGTCGGGTGCGGCGCGGGTGCTGTCCGATGCCGCGACGGCTTCGATCGAGGCCATCAGGCTGATCGCCTGGTCGAGCAGCTCCTCGATCGGCAGCGCGTTGATCCGCTCCAGCACGCCCTCAGCCGTCGCGGTGAAGTCCGGCAGGTCAGAGCCGCTGCTGGGCAGAATGGGCAGGGGATCTGCATCGCGGTCGAAGACCGCCGGGCTGGCGTTTTCCACTTCGACAAGTTCCACGACCAGCGAGGAACTGAAAAGGTTCGCGGCCGCCAGTCTCGCGCGCAGTCCCTTGTCCACTGCAGCATCGAGAAAATCGAGCACCTCCGCTTCGCCCGCGCCTTGTGAAAGGCCCAGCCGGTCGGGCTCGATGGCGAGATTGGCGAAGAGCCGGACGCGTGGGCCGGTATCGTCCTCTTCCACCTGCGCTGAAAGCGCCGTCACCTCGCCCACTTTCAGACCGCCGAATTGCACCGGCGCACCGGGTTCGAGGCCGCCGACCGACTCGTCGAATTCGGCTGCGATCTGGACTTTGGTGCCGGAGGAACGCACGAACAGGCTTCGCCGCGCCTCCGCCTCATCAGGGTAGATGGTGAAAACATGTCCGGCGTTGACCTGTTCACCGCCCTCATAGATCGTATCGAATTCCAGGCCGCCCGCGACGACCGAGGCAATCGAGTCGAAATCGAGGGTCAGACCCTGACCGCCAAGCGAAACGGAAAAGCCGGACGTATCCCAGAAGCGCGTGGCAGCATTCAGCCGTCGGTCATGCGGGGCCTCGATGAAGGCATCGACGATGATCGCATCGGAAGAGACCGTGAGGCGCGGCTTTTCCAGCCGGCCGACCTCGACGCCGTGGAAGTAGATCGGCGCGCCTTCGGAAATCAGGCTGCCATCGGTGGTGATCAGGCTGATGCGTTTGCCCTCGCGCCCCGGCTGGACCAGGGGCGGCCCGTCGCCGCCGACAAAGCTCCATTGCTGAGCGCCCGGCTCCTGATCCCAGGCGCCTTCGATATAGACGCCCGACAGCACCGTCGAGAGGCCGCTGATGCCCCGGGTGGACACCTTGGGGCTGACGATCCAGAACTCCGTGTCCGCGTCCAGAAACGGCGCGACATCCTTGTCGACCCGTGCCTTCACCAAAACCCGCGACAGGTCAGGGGTGAAGGTCACATCCTCGACCGTGCCGACCACCACGTCCCGGTAGCGGATCGTGGTTTCTCCGGGTGTAACGCCGGGGGCGCTGGAAAACGTGATCTCGATCGCGACACCGCGCTGGGAAAAGCTCTGCCAGGCAAGTCCGAGCGACACGGCGAGCGCCAGAACCGGAACAAGCCAGATGAACGAAAGGTTGCGCCAAAACGAATCGCGGGCGGGGTGGATGTCCAGTTCTGCGGGATCGGGTTCAGTCACGTGTCGTCGGCCTCGTACGCGTCCCAGATAAGCCTGGGATCGAAGTTCTGCGCGGAAATCATCGTGAAGGCAACCGAAAGCGCGAAACTGACGGCTGCTGTGCCCGGATGAACCGTGGCCACGAAGTCAAGCTGCACAAGGGCCGCGAGGATTGCCACGACGAAGACATCGATCATCGACCAGCGGCCGATGAACTCCACCACCTCGTAAAGGTGCTGCCGTCCGTGGCCGCGCATCGCGGAGGCGGAGCGGACAGAGACGGCCAGATAGCCGATAGCGATGAACTTGCCGATCGGGATGATCACAGAGGCGAAGAACACGATCAGCGCGACACCCCAGGACCCGTGGTTGAACAGTTCCACCACGCCACCGATAATGGTGTTCTCCTGTTTGCGCCCGAAGGTGGAGGTGATGAGCATCGGATAGATATTGGCGGGTATATAGGCGACCATCCCGGCAACCAGCCAGGCCCAGACCCGTTGCAGGCTGGCCGTGTCGCGGCTGGAAAGCGCGCTGCCGCAGCGGCCGCATGTCGTGTTGCCTTGGGGGTAGACCCTGCCGCAGGTCGTGCAGGCGACCAGACCCGCCCGGCGCGCAGTCAGGACCGCCTGCGTTCTTCGAGCGTTTTCCATATCGTCAACCTGCACATGAATGTGTCCTTGAGGACGGTCACCAGAACGAGGGCCGCGAAGGCCCAGAAAGCGGGGCCCGGCGTGACCGTTGCCAGGCCCGCGACCTTTACCAGCGCAACTGCCACCCCGACGATGAAGATCTCTGCCATGGCCCAGGGTTTCGTCGCCTCGGCCCATCGGAAGGCGAAGGCGGCGTGCCGCGCGGGATGCCAGCCAAGCGCCATCGGGGCGAGCGCATAGGCCAGCGCAATGAACCGCCCAAGTGGCAGGATCACGATCAGCGCCGCTACCGCGATGGAGAGGGGCAGCATGCCCGCCCCCGAAAACGCCATGACCGCCCCCATGACCGAGCTTGTCCTGCTCAGCCCGCCCGCGTCGAGTTGCAGGAAGGGAAAGAAGATCGCCGCGATCATCAGGATTGCGGCGGTCGCAGCCAGCATGACGATCCGGGTCATCGCGCCCCGGCGCGGGCTCATCAGCGTTGTGCCGCACCGGCGGCAGCGGGCCGACGCGCCGACTGGGATATCTGTTATCCGGTGAAGCGCATCGCAGGTCGGGCAGGCAATCAGCTGATCAAGCGGATCGTCTCCGGCCGAATGAGCGCCCGTATTCAGCGGATCGTTTTCCACTTCCCCTGCGCCTATCCCTTGTCGTTGTCCGATTGTCGGGCGTCCATCCTATACATGTCGTGGACCGGGCGCGATAGGGAAGTCGTCAGCCGCCGGCCTGTCAGGCAAGGATCGTGGCAAGCGCGCGGATCACAAAGGCCATATAGGCCTCGTCATAGCCCGAGTCGTTTTCGAGGACGCTCAGGAACGCGGCGACCCGCCCGCGTGCCATATCGACCATCAGGAACTGCCCGCCATATCCGGCATGGCCGATCCAGTTGCCATCCGTCATCACCTGGTTGGAGTAGCGGATCCATGGCCGTTCCGGGCTGATCGGATGCAGGCCGCGATGTCGGGAGGCCTCTGTGAAACCGGCATTGCCGATATCCGCTCCGCTGACCGCCCGGCCGCCGCGGGCCAGCAACAGGCCGAAACGCGCAAGATCGCGGGCGGACAGGCATCCGCCGCCCGACAGGGCGGGCAGCCCGTCCGGGCTGAGCGTGATGTGAAAGCCGCCCTCGTAGCCTGCGGCATCGGTGATCGCCTCAAGCCGCCGCAGCGGGTGTTCGCCGACCGCGGCCGCAATGAGCGTGAGGACATCGGTATTGGCGGATTTGTAGAGCGTGAAGCCGGTACGGTTGGTCAGGTCGGTGCCGGTAATTCCGGCGGCGAATTCGCGCATCGTGATCTCGGCCCGACCGTCAGGCGGCAGCCGCCAGCCAAGTGCCTCTTCCTCTGCGTAGCAGCCGGAATGGGGATCGGCATAATCCTCGGTGAAGTCATTGGCGACGTTCATGTCCATGACATCGGCGACGGTTGCCGCAGCATAGCCCGATCCGATCCAGGGCAGATAGGTTGCAACCTTGGCAGCGGGGTCGATCCGGCCTGCTGCGATCAATTCGCCCATGATCAGATGAGCGTGCACCTTTGTCACGGACTGGATCGAATGCGGCCGGTCTGGTCCGAAGTCCGGGGCATGGCTGCTCAGCAGGATGCGGTCGCCTTCGGCCACGACCATCGCCGAAAAGGCGGGGTGACTTGTCAGTCCGCTTTCCGCAGCGGCATCGGCCATTCTGGGATCCGGCATCTCAGCGAGCGTCAGGACGCGCCGGGCGCGCAGCATCAGGACACGTCGCCAAAGAGAATGACCGTTGTGAAACCCGTGCCTGCGGTTCTGCGGCTGGTTCCAGCCTTGCTTGTTATCCGCACCGACCGTCAGGGCGGGATTTGGGACACTCGGCAGTTCAGTCATGGGGCGCCTGCCATTCATGCAAGAGGACATCGACGGCTGTGATGCCGGTCTCATGAACGAAAAGCGGGTTGATTTCCACTTCCGCAATGCGGTCGGCGTTTGCGGCAACCAACGCCGCGAAGGCGGCGATCGACTTGGCGAGCCCGGCGATATCCACCGGTTTCGAACCGCGATACCCGCGCAGAAGACGTGCCGCCTTAAGCCGACGTAGTGCGGTTTCGACCTCGGGGGCATTTGCCGGCAGAAGAAGGGTTGTGCTGTCGCCGACAAGCTCCGTCAGGATGCCCCCCGACCCGAGTGTGAGCGCCATCCCGAATTGCGGGTCGGACCGGATCGAGAGGATCAGTTCGGCGACGGGTTTCGGGGCCATCGCCTCGACCAGAAAGCTGTCGGTCACGGCCATGGCATCATGGGCGCGGACGGCGCGTCGCATGGTCTCAAGCGCGGCCCGGACCGCACCTGCATCCGCAAGCCCGACCGCGACCGCACCGGCCTCGGTCTTGTGCGCAAGACGCGGGCCCATCATCTTCAGAACGACTGGAAAACCCAATGCTTCGGCGGCTGCCACGACTGCGCCACCGCTCACCAGCCGCCCCACGGGCACCGTCAGCCCCAGTTCGCCGAGGCGCGCCTTTCCGGACGCCTCGTCCAGCATGATCATGGCCCCGTCGGGGCGGGCTTGCAGAAGCGGG
>JAUIDM010000508.1 GCA_030428915.1 Alphaproteobacteria bacterium
CTCTGCGGGCTCGGTGAGCTTCCACCAGACATGGGCCTTGCGCTGGCCCTCTGGCGTGATGCCGCCGCTTTCCACCACCATGGTCGGAGGGCCGAGATGGCGCTCGAGATGCGCGCGCTTGGCGGCAATGTCTCCGCTGTCGATGTCGACGACGACGGTCTGCATCTGCAGGATATCGGCGGCCTTGGCTTGTCCGGGCGCGGCCACGGTGCCGGGGATCACATAGACTGCCGCCCCCTCGCGCGCGGCCCAGTTGGCGAAGGTGGCCATCTTGTCGGTGACGGTTTCAGCGGCCTCGATCCAGATGTTATGCGGCCGACCGTCGATGCCCTGACCCTTATCGATGAAGCTCCGGACGGGGATCAGCCCCTCGCAATAGCCGAAGACCACCTCCATGAACCGGGCGATCTGCTCCGGGTCCGGCTCGTCGCCGAAGACGTCCACCATGGGGGCGGCATCGTTGAAGTCACGCCAGGGGTTGAAATGGACAAGGTTCTCCTTGGGCGTCTCGGAGGACGTGTCCTCCGATGGGATTTGGGGGTCGTCACTCTTTGCCACTTTGGCATCCTTCGCTGTGTTGTCGTTTTCCGGCGGGTCTTTCGGGGCGTCCGTCATGTCGGCAGTCCCCAGCAGCGCTCGGCCCAGGAGCAGAACCGGCATTCGAAGAAGTCGCGATTGGTGGCGACGCGGGGCAGCAACTCGCCCGCGTCGGTGGCGCGCAGGATCCGCACACCGCGGTCCGACATGCGCTGCGCCAGTTCGGCATCGAACGGGACCTGCTCGTGGTAGAGCTCGGCCGTGTCCTTGTTGATCGCGGTGAAGAGCGCAGGGCTGGCCGAGATCCCCGGCACCTGCGCCTCCATGTAGGCCTGGTAGACGGCGATCTGGGCCGCGTAGACCGGCTTTGACTTCGCCACGCCGTCCTTGACGCAGGCGCGCCAGTTCTTGGCGTTCATGGTCTTGCATTCCCAGAGCGCGGGAACGGCCAGACCGAAGCCCTCGGGCCCGGCGGCAACGATGCCGTCGACGTGACCGCGAATGCGCCCACCGGCGACGGAGAAGCCGAACTGCCCGCCATCGGGGCGGTTACCCTTCCGCGTGTAGAGATCAAAGCCTGCCTGTCTGAGCCAGGCGACGGCCAGATCCTCAAGCGCATGGCCGATGGCAAAGATGCGCAGCGACCGGCCCGAGAAATCCTGCCCCTCGTCCTTCGGCGTCGCCGTGAACTCGAACTGCAGGGCGCGTTCGCAAGCGTGCCCGAGGCGTGAGCCGCCGAGATAATCACGAGGCGCACGGGCGGCGTTTTCGGCTGTGATAGCAGCGTCGATGGTTTCATTGACCCGGTTGGCGAAGCTGGGCGTGTGGTTGTAATCCAGCATCAGAAGGGTACCTCCGACTGGCTGGCGATCTCGAACATCTCTGCACGGAAGGCCTCTACCGTGACGACGATCAGCCGGTGCATGTCGCCCCGGGTCAGCTGGCCCAGCGTCCGGTCCCAGCCGATCCGCTCCATCTCGGGCGCAAGCGCACGCATCACGGCGGGCAGCGCCTGGGTTTCCTCTTCGGTGAAATCGACCATGCTCAGTCCTCTTTTCGCTTTCCGGGTGAAGGCCGACTGGCACTGCGGGGAGCAGAACCAGCGGGGTGTGCGTTTGCGGCGGGACTTGTTCGGGTCGAACCAGCCGTAGCCACGCGTGCGGGATGTGCAGACGGCGCAGAGCGTCCCGCGTGGGTGCCAGAGGCGATCAAAGCCCGAGCGATCCGCAGGCGCTGCGGGCGGGGATTGCATTTGCGCGACATGGCTCATGCAGCCTCCCGCGCGGTCGGGGCCGCTTGCAGGATCAGCTGCCGGATCTCACGCTTGTTGAACCCGAAGGTCATCAGGGCGGAGGCCTTGTAGCGGGTCAGGCCAAAGTCGCCACGCGCGGCCGCCGAGAGATATTGCAGCTGCTTCTCGGTGGCGGGCTGGCCCAGCCAGCCGCGGGTCTTGAACGCACTCTCGTCGGTTTCATGCGCGTTCAGCCAGTCATCGGCCTGTGCCAGGCACACGGACCGCTCGCCGATGCCCAGAAGCCGGATCTTGGTCCCTTTGCGGCCGCCGACGGCGTACCACTGGCCCTCAAACCAAAAGATGCCGCCCCAGGCCGTGAAGCCCGTGGCCATCAGCGCA
>JAUIDM010000116.1 GCA_030428915.1 Alphaproteobacteria bacterium
GCATCCTCGACAGCACGCTGGGTCGCCGGATCGACCGGACCGGCCTGGCTGGCCAGCGCGACTTTCAGCGACCGTGCATCGAGCGCGGGGTCCTGCACATAGATTGTCGCGCGATAGGCACGACCGCCGCCCGGCGGGGTGCCGTAGCCCGTCACGATCACGCCGGAGAACGGATCGACCGACTGGACCGGAAGGAAATCGAGTATCTCGAGCGAGGCCTGCCAGAGATACTTGTTGACCTCCACCGTATTGTTCGGGTCCGACGCGTTGGTAAACAGATCCCAGATGGTCGACCGCTTCTTCTGCGGCGAGACACGGGCCAGGTTCGCGCGCTGCTGGTCGGCGCGGGCCTTCGCCTCGAGCGTCGCGGTATCGGTCACGGGCGCACTATTGCGCCGGAAGAGCCCGCTGTCGCCGGACGCAATGCCGTTGCATGCGCCGAGGCTGACCATCAGCCCGGACAGAATCGCCCCGCGCAAAATCATCCGGACCTTCATGAGCCACCCCGCGAATGCCTTTTCCCGCTGTCTATCCGAGCGTTCCGATGCGAACAAGGCTTTTCCGGTCAGTGGCTTCGGTCGGGATCCGGCGGCGGTTCGGGTGACTGTGGCAAGACTGCACCATCAAGGCCCAGTCTTCCGGCCCGACCGGTCCTTTCCGTTGCATTGCGCGACCGTAGAGCGGAAATAGACGCATACCCAATTCGGATTCCCCTGAGTTGGGCCTACCTTAGATCAACGAGGGAATACGAGATGAAAAAGATCCTTCTTGCTTCGACCGCTCTCGTCGGCTTCGCCGGCGCCGCGGCTGCGGAAGTTTCGCTGTCCGGTTACGCCGAAATGGGTGTTGTCGGCGGTGACCTGATCGAGACGCAGTTCCACAACGACGTCGTGATCAACTTCAACTTCTCCGGCACGACCGACAACGGTCTCGAGTTCGGTGGTAAAGTCCAGCTGGACGACACCAACGGTTCGAACCCGAACGGTTCGCCGGCTTTCGACGACGAAGCGTTCTACGTTTCGGGTGCGTTCGGCAAAGTGACGCTCGGTGAAACCGACGGCGCGTTCGACTGGGCCCTGTCGGAAATCTACACCGGCACCTCGCTGACCGACGACCACTCCACCCACGCTGGTGCGTACTGGTTCACCGGTCTCGACGCGACCTATGACAACCAGGTCATGCGCTACGAGTACTCCTTCGGCGACTTCGGCGTTGCCGTGTCGGCCGAGATGGACGACACCGGTGCTGGCGACGCAGTCTGGTCGCTCGGCGGTAAGTGGGCCGGCAGCATGGGCGGCGCCGATATCGGCCTCGGTCTTGGTGTCCAGGACAACGGCGTGAACACCGTTTGGGGCCTCAGCGCTTCGGCTGCGATGTCGAACGGCTTCTCCGCTTCGCTCGGTTACGCTGACCTCGACGGCACTTCCGACACCGTCGGCAACGGCGTTCCTTCGGACGCTTGGTGGGGCCTTGGTGTTGCTTACACCACCGGCGCTCTGACCGTTGGTGCCAACTACGGTGAGTACGACGCTGTTGCTGGTCCGAACCCGTCGGGCTTCGGTCTGGTTGCCAACTACGACCTCGGCGGTGGCGCGGTTGCCATGGTGGGCTATGGTGCAAGCGACAACGGCGTTGCCGGCAACGGCGCTGGCGACAACAGCTTCTCGCTGGGCCTCGGCCTCTCGTTCTAATCGAACGACGCTCACGATACGGAAAGAGCGGGCTTCGGCCCGCTCTTTTCATTTTTGGTTTCCGGCTCCAACTCGACATTGATCAGGGGCAGCGATAAGGTCCGCCGCAACCCACAGATTTCCCGGATGAATTGATGACCACCGTAATGACTCCGAACGAGGTCCAAACGACCTATGCAAGGGCGCTGAAGCTGCATCAGGCCGGACGGCTTGAGGAAGCGTTGCAGATTTACGGGCGCATCATCGAAGCCAATCCCAAGATCGCAGAAGCGCATTTTCAGGCAGGGCGCATTTTTACGACGAGCAACCGCTTTGAACGTGCGTTCCAGCATTTCCAAGCTGCGGCACGGCTGCGTCCAGCGGAGCGGGCCATTTGGATGGCTTGGGCGGAGGCTGTTGCATTGGGCGGCAGCCCGGAAGTCGAAGCTGCATTTCTGAAGTCGTTGAAGGCGGCGGAAGTCCCAATCGAGACGAAGGTTCTACTTCAGGACCGGTTTGGCGCACGCCGGAGCAGCACGCGCCCCGAGACGGGTGGTGTCAAACCCGCACAGTTGCGAACGCTCTTGGGCTTGATTGAGGCGCGACGCTTCGACGAGGCAGAACGTGCAGCGGTCGCGGTTCTGAAGCAGCACCCGAAGTCAGCGGTTTCGATGAACGTGCTCGCTACGGCTCAGGCCGGTCTTGGCAAGGATAGGGTGGCAGAGACGAATTTCCGGCGCGCGATCCAGGCCGACCCGAACTATGCCGAAGCGCACGACAACCTCGGGCGTTTCCTGATCGAGCGCAAACGCGAGGCGGAGGCCATCGAGCTGTTCCGCCGGGCAGTGATATTGGCGCCGGGACTTCCGACCGCGATTGTGAACCTTGCAAGTTCGTTCACGCAATCGGGCCTTTACGACGCTGCGGGTGTATTGCTGAAGCGCGCGAATGCCGCAGGTGTCGATGCGATGCCTTTCCACGTGGCTGTTGGAAATCTCTACACCAGGCTCAAGAACTTCGCGAAGGCAGAGGACGCCTTCCAGAAAGCGATTGAAACTTCTGGGGGCGGCAAAAGCGCCCATGCGACAGCCCTGCTCGCCCAATCGCAAGCCCGGCTTGGCAAGGATGATCTGGCGATGGCCAACTACGACCGTGCATTGCAGATCGATCCTGACTCACCGATTGCGACGGGTGGCAAGGCACAATTGTTGCAGACGCTCGGTCAGTTCGATGAGGCCGAGGCACTGTTCAGGCGCGGCTTCGACCTTGATCCGCTGAACGGCGAGAACTTCCGGGCATTCATCATGTCACACAAGACCCAGCCCGGTGACCCTGTCATTGACACGATGGTCAAGCGATATGAGAACCCGGCCCTGAAAGACCCCGACAAGGTCAATATCGGTTTTGCCATCGCAAAGGCGCTGGAAGACGTAAAGGATTATGACCATGTCTTCCGATACCTTGATGAAGCAAACGCATTGACGCGGAAACTATACCCTTACTCAATCGAACAGCGGTTCGAGCAGGTGGCCGAGACCAAAGCTGCGCTGAATGACATCGACTGGCACGGTACCGTGCTGGAAGGTGTGTCCGATTTCGCGCCGATCTTCGTCACCGGCATGCCGCGCTCGGGCACGACCCTGATTGAACAGATAATAGCCAGCCACTCGACCGTGACTGGTGTGGGTGAAGTGGGGGAGTGCGCTCGTTCCGCCCAGCTTCTGATTTCTGACGATATAAATTCGCGGCGCATGCATGCGCCGGATCTGAATGAGGTCGCGGGACTTGGCCATCATTTCAAGGAATATATCCAGAAGCGGTTCCCTGATGCGGGTCGGATTACCGACAAGTCGATCCAGACCTATATGTATCTGGGTCTGGTCAAGCTCGCGATGCCGAAGGCGCGTTTCGTCATCGTGCGTCGCGACCCGCGTGACAATCTTCTGTCGATCTACAAGAACAAGTTTCCGGATGACACGCACCTCTACGCCTACGACCAGAAAGATCTCGCGGCGTTCTACGGTACCTTCGTCGACATGATCGACTTCTGGCGCGAACAAGTGCCCGACTGGTTCTATGAGGTCCAATATGAAGACCTTGTGGCCAATCCCGAGGAAGAGACCCGCAAGCTGATCGCAGCCTGTGGGTTGGAATGGGAAGATGCCTGCCTGTCGTTCCACGAGAACAAGCGCAAGGTGGAAACGCTTTCAGTCTATCAGGTGCGCCAGCCAATCTCGAAAGGGTCGGTCAAGGCGTGGCAACGGTACGAGAAGGAACTGAAGCCGATGCTCGACGCGCTGCGTGAGGGCGGGCATGTCGCTGACTGATATTACTGAACGGGTCCGCTTGGCGGAACGGGCGGCGGGGCGGCCCGAGGGCGCGGTGACGCTGATCGCGGTGTCGAAGGTGCAGCCCCTGGAGCGGGTCGAGGCCGTTCTGGGCGCGGGACACCGGGTATTCGGCGAGAACTACGTCCAGGAAGCGGCGGGCAAGTGGCCGGCGCTGAAGGAGCGGTTTGCGGGCGTGTCCCTGCACATGATCGGGCCCTTGCAGAGCAACAAGGCGAAGGTGGCGGTCGATCTGTTCGAGGCGATCCACACGCTCGACCGGCCCTCGCTGGCCCAGAAGCTTGCCCGGCTTGCCGATGCGCGGGGGGCCTGCCCCGAACTCTTCGTGCAGGTCAATACCGGCGAAGAGTCGCAGAAGGCCGGGGTTCTGCCGACGGATGTGGACGGGTTCGTCGCCGATTGCCGGGGGCTGGGTCTGACGCTGTCGGGCCTGATGTGCATTCCGCCCGGGGATGCCGATAGTGGCCCGCATTTCGCGATGCTGGCGGAGATGGCCGAACGGAATGGCCTGACAGGCCTGTCGATGGGAATGAGCGCAGATTTCGAAGCGGCTATCGCGGCGGGTGCGACCCATGTGCGCGTGGGGTCGGCCATCTTCGGCGCGCGCGATTACGGCTAGAGCCGGGGGACGTCGCGTCCCCCGGACCCCCTGCGAGATATTTTCACCAAGTGGAAGTCAGGATCGGTGCGGGATGATCACCCGTGTGCCGGGCATCGCGTGGCGGGCGATGAACAACAGATTGGCGCGGGAGACGGCGAGGCAGCCCGCGGTCGGATAGAGGGGGCGGCGCCAGCCGTGGATGAAGATGGCCGAGCCCTTGCCGGGCGCCGCGTCGGGCCAGTTCCAGTCCAGAGGCAGGATCAGGTCGTAAAGCGGATCGGCGCGGCGCAGGCGTTCGGCGCTTTTTCCGAAGGGTTTGCGGGTCAGGTGGTTGTAGTCCGGATGACCGGAAAGGTCGCACCACCGATCCTCCAGATGGATCGGTCTCGCCCAGGGGGGAAGGGTGGCCGCTGCGATCCGGTCGGCGCGGTAGAGAAGTCCGATGACGCTATGCGTTCCGGCGGGCGTTGCGCCGTCGCCCTCTCGCTTGTTGCCGGTTATGCCGCCCCTGCCGATGGAGACCGGGAAAGTCCGGCCCATGAAGCGCAATCCGGTCGGGGTCAGGACGAGATCGGCCGGGCTCATAGCAGGTGGCCGGATTTTTTGGCCTTGGTGGCGAGATAGCCTTCGTTGTGTCTTGTGCGGCCAACCTTAAGGGCCACACGTTCTGTGACCGTGATGCCGTTTGCCTCCATCATCCTGATCTTGGCGGGATTGTTGGTCAGAAGCCGGACCGTGTCGAAGCCCATTTTCTTCAGAAGCGCCGCGCCCAGCCGGAAGTCGCGTTCGTCATCCTCGAAGCCCAGCCGGTGATTGGCCTCAACCGTGTCGAAGCCCTGATCCTGCAGCGAATAGGCGCGCATCTTGTTGGCAAGGCCGATGCCGCGCCCTTCCTGGTTGAGATAAAGCAGCACACCTGCCCCTTCCGCACCCATCTGGCCAAGCGCGGCGCGCAGCTGCGGCCCGCAATCGCATTTGAGGCTGCCGAGCAGGTCGCCGGTGAAACAGGCCGAATGCAGCCGCGCCAGAACCGGCTTGTCGCGCGGGGGCTGGCCGATTTCGATCGCGTAATGCTCCTCTCCGCCGTCCTCGGGGCGGAAGACATGGAGCCGCCCGGCCTCTGCTGCCTCCATTGGCAGGCGCGCATGGATGACGGGGTGAAGGGTGCTGGCCCGCGCGATTTCGGGGGCTGCGCGGTCCCAGTCGATGAGCGTAAGGCCCTCGGACGCGGCGATGCCGGCCGGATCGGGCACGGGGACGAGCAGGGCAGCAGGCAGGAGACGCGCGGATTTCGCGAGCTGGATGGCGGCGCGGGCGAGCGTTGCATCGCCGTCGCGGACCGAGAGAAACGGCCCCTTCATCGGCGACCGCAGATCGTCGGCGGGATCGGCGATGGCTGTGACCCAGGCCGGTGTCGCATCACCCGGCACGATCAGCCGGGCGATATCGCCGTCATAGGCACGCGCCTTCAGCGTCTCGGCCCGCCTTGCGGTGATCGCGATCGTGGTCGGGCCAAGCGCCGAGAGGGCGGCGAAGCGTGAGGGCGCCAGCGCCTCGGCCGCGAGGGCCAGCACCGCATCGCCCCCGGCAGTCAGCACCACCGGCACCCCCATGCGCAGGTCGGCACGGGCGCGGTTCAGGCGTTCGACGATATCGGGGCCAAGCTGCATGTTACATTCCGCGCTGACTGTCGCCCCCTAGATAGTCCGGCGCGACATAAATTGAAACATTTCCCGGCCTTGCGACACGAGCGCGTGAAATCGTGGGCGCGTGACTTGCCGAAAGCCGCCCTCGAACGCATCTGATGGGGGAAGAAGGAGAGACGCTTATGGCCAATCTTAAGAAAATCCTGCTCGTCGATGACGAGGACGATCTGCGCGAGGCCTTGGCCGAGCAACTGGTTTCGACCGAGGATTTCGACGTGTTCGAGGCCGGGAACGGTCACGACGCAATCGAGAAGGTCAAGGAAGGTATTTACGATCTGGTCATCCTGGATGTCGGCCTGCCGGACACGGATGGGCGCGAATTGTGCAAGAAGATGCGCAAGCAGGGCGTCAAATGTCCGATCCTGATGCTGACGGGCCATGACGGCGACGCCGACACGATCCTAGGGCTTGATGCGGGTGCGAACGACTATGTGACCAAGCCCTTCAAGTTTCCGGTCCTGCTGGCCCGTATCCGCGCCCAGTTGCGCACCCATGAGCAGTCCGAGGACGCGATTTTCCAGCTTGGGCCCTACACGTTCAAGCCCGCGATGAAGATGCTGATCGACGAGAAGGACAGGAAGATTCGCCTGACCGAGAAAGAGACGAATATCCTGAAATTCCTCTACCGCGCGACGGAAGGCGTCGTGGCGCGCGATGTGCTGCTGCATGAGGTCTGGGGCTACAATGCCGGTGTGACTACACACACTTTGGAAACGCACATTTACCGACTTAGACAAAAAATAGAACCAGATCCGTCAAACGCGCGCCTTCTTGTTACGGAAAGTGGTGGGTATCGTCTCGTAGCGTGAGACAATCGAATCCCCTCGCCGCACCGGGGCAATGATGCGGCATCCTCCCTGTTGGACTGGCCGGGCCTCGTGCCCGGCCTTTTTTTCACGCAACGGGATTTGCTGAACCAAGGCGGATGCGCGTATCAAGCCGTCGCAAGCGCCAGCCCGCCGACAAGGATCAGGCTGGCAGCCCAGATGCGCTCCAGATCGAACCAGCCGCGGGTGAGGAATTTCAGCCCGAGCCAGCGGTAGACCCCAAAAGCCACAACTCCGCCCGCAACGATCATCGCGACGGTGTGGATCAGGGCCACGCCGAGCGCGACGGTCAGGTTGCGGGACATCAGGGCATCGGCGGCGCGGTGGGCGGCGTCAAGCTCTTCGGCGCGGCAGAGGCCGAGATAGATTGGCACCAGCATCAGGGCCGCGCCATGGGCGAGGGCGACGAGGAAGGACCAGAGTGCAAGGCGGGTGGGTTTCACCCGGGCGAGGAAGCGGGGATGGCGCTTGGTGACGAAGATCCAGAGTCCCAGCGTGATGACGGCGAGTCCGGCAGCAACGCGAATCTCCCGCTGCCAGTCGATGAGCAGCGTCATCACCGCGAAGGGCATCAGGATCACGACCATCGCGACCAGATGCCCTGCCGCCAGCGCAACAAGAGCGCGCCACAACGCCCCCGCCCGTCGCTCCATCAGAGCGGCGGAGACGGCCAAGGGCCAGCCCATGCCGGGATTGAGCCCGTGATAGAGCCCGCTTGCCACCACGGCGAGCCAGAGCCCCGCCGTGGTGCCGATCATGTCGCCCAAGGATCAGGCCGAGGGATAGCAGAAACTGTCGGTCGAACAGTCGCCGCCTTCCAGCCGGATCTGGTGGCTGCGATAGCCCTTCGGAAACTCGACGAAGAAATCCTTGTCGAGCGTAAGCCCGCCCTTTTCGCCGACATTGGCCATGACCATCGCGCCGCCGCGGTCGCCCGGGTAGAACTGATCGTCCCACGTGGAATAGAGCGAGTTGGTCCAGTAGACGCGCTTGCCGTCGCGGCTGATCTCCACCATCTGCGGCCCGTAGCCGAAGTCCTTGCCGCTCGGGTGCTTCGTCTGCTTGACGATGCCGCCGACCTCCACCTTGCCGGCGAGCGTCGGGTTCATCGGGTCCGAGACATCGTATTGATGCATCTCGCCGGTGCCCCAGCAGGCGACATAGAGATACTTGTCGTCGAGCGAGAGGTCGATATCGGTCACCAGCGGCGGCACGGCCGAGAAGCCCTTCAGCAAGTCCGGCAGGTCATCGGGATCGGCCGGTTGCGGCGGGATCGTCACCGTCTTTTTCGCATGCCACTTGCCGCCCTCGCGCCACCAGGTCCAGATCGAGCCTTCGAGGTTCGTCGTGTCAACAACGACCCCACAGAAGCCGTATTCCTTGACCGGATCGTGGGCGGGCCTGATCTCCAGCGCCATCTGGTGGTTCTCGCCGAAATCGATGGTCTGGATGTTCTTGCGCTCGCGCAGGTTCCAGAAATGGATGCGGTGGCCGTATTTGTTTGACAGAAGATCCTCGGCCACGATGCCGTTTTCAAACTGCGGCGGCAGGCCCCATTCGGAACTGACCATGTAATCGCGCGGCAGATTCCACCAGAAATCATACTGCTTGTCCTGGCTGCCCCGGTCGATCTCATACCGGCCGATCACGTCGAAGGTCTCGCAATCCATGATGAAGATGCCCGGCGGGCCATCGGTCCCGTCCTTGCCACCGCCGCCAAGGGTCGAGACATAGATGCCCTCGGGCCCGCAATGGATCGTGTGGGGGCGGGAATAGCCGGTCTTGGCGAAGACCTCTTCGGGTTCGATGATCTTGTGAATCTTGGCCTTCATCGGCTCTTTCACATCGACCACATAGATGCGGGACGATCGGATACCGGGAATGATCAGATAGCGCCGTTCAAGGAAGGCGTGGCCCGTCAGCGGCGAAAGCGCCGAGGAACAGGCGTTCCAGCCGAAATGGTGAAACTCGTCGCCCTTGTTGGGCATGATGACCTTGTGGACGATCTGGCTGTAGGTCTTGGACTTCGGATCGACATCGACGACCGCGAGCCCGTCGGGCTGCGATCCGTCCGGGCTGAGCATGAGCGTGAAGGCAAGTTTTTCAGGCGGTCCTTCCATTGCGAGCTTTGCCGAGGGATAGAAGGTCGGATCGGGTCTAAGGTTCATCACGTCTCCTCCGGGTTGGATGTTCAGGCTGGGCTGTTGTGCCTCGTTCGCAAGGGGTGCCGGTAGAGCATGGGCCATTTGTCAGACAAAAGCGACGATTCCTTGGTCTTATGCTGGAAAAGGAATACCTCCAGGCCGGCAGACCCCGATTGCGTGCACCGGATCGGCCCTTTCCCCCTTGCCTGAGACCGTGCCACTATGCGCTGAGTCCGTCCCGAGTGGAGCCCCGTTATGACCTGGCGCACGCCGTTTTCCGCGCTTCTGACCGTACCCGCGTCGATCGCGCTTACCATTGGCACTGCGGCCGTGCCGCTGGTTCTGATCGAGCGTATTTTCGGTTCGCCGGACATGCTCGTGCCGCTTGGCACCGACGCGATCCGCAGCCTTCTGGGGGTCGTCGCGACGGGGGCGATGACCGCCCTGTCACTGGCCTATTCGCTGACGCTTGTCGTGTTCACACTGGCGGCGTCGAGTATCGGCCCGCGCCTTCTGAAGCGGTTCACGACCGAACGGGTCAATCAGGTCACCGCCGGGCTCTTGGGTGGCACGTTCCTTTATGCGTTGGTCGTGATCGGGTTTACGAGCGGTCCGCCGCCCCGGGTGGCGGCGGTGGGGGCGGGGCTGCTGGCCGTCGCATCGGTGGTGCAGCTGATCTGGTTCGTGCGCAACGTCGCGCAGTCCGTTTCGGTCGACGACGAGATCGCCGAGATCACGGCGCGTCTGCGGAGCGAGATGGCGCGCCTGAAGGCGCAGGTCGAGGACGCGCCGGACGTGCCGGAGGCATGGCACTTCCGGTCCGTCATCAAGGCGCAAAAGACCGGATACCTGTTGCAGCCGGACGGCGACGCGCTTTGCGAACTGGCCAGAAAGGCCGATATCGTCGTGCGGATCGACCATCCGTCGGGTGAATATGTCCTGGCCGATACGCCGGTCATGAGCATCTGCGGCGAATTTCCTGACGATCAGGTCCAGCGGCTGAGCGACGCTGTGCGGCTGGAACCGGCGCGGTCCGATTCCGGCACCGCGCAGTTTTCGATCAATCTTCTGGTCGAGATCGCGCTGCGCGCCCTGTCCCCCGGCGTCAACGACACCTTCACCGCGCTTGCTGTTGCCGAAATGCTGTCAGGCGCGTTGGCCGATATCGCCCATGACGAGCCGAAACCGGAAGTTCTGGCTGATGCAGACGGACATCCCCGCGTGATCCTGCCGGGCGTCGGCCTGCGCGACATCTTTGGTCAGGCCTTTCATCCTCTGCGCCGCGCGTCGGGTCAGAACGTGCTGATGGCGCAGGGTCTCGCCAAGGCCTACGGCCGGCTCTACGCGACCGGCGGCGATGAGGCGCGGTCGGTCATGGAAGACCACGCGCGGCTTCTGCTCGACGATCTGCGGCGCGCCTCGCTTGCATCCGCCGATGTCGACAGCGTGACGGAGCTTCTGCCCGACGACCTGCGCCGGGCCGTTGCCGGATGATCGGCGGGTAGCCGCTGAACCCTTTGCTCCGCACGCGGACTTTTCCGGAACCTTATGGTGAGCCTTGCGTTGACTGGACATGCGTCACTGACACGCACGACTGAAATACCTGGGAGTTACAGATGATGAAAAAGCTTTTGCTTTCAACGGCATTCTTTGCCGTAACG
>JAUIDM010000117.1 GCA_030428915.1 Alphaproteobacteria bacterium
ACCGCGATCCTCTGGACGCGGACCGGGGACCTCATGCCGCTCGATCCCGATATCGTGAGGGATGCGCTGGCCCGGACCACCATCCCTTGACGCGCCCCATAGCCGGGCCTACCTTCTGCCCAACGCATTCCCGAACTGGAGAAACAAAATGGCCACCGTCGCCGTCACCGACGCCACCTTTGACACCGAAGTCCGTCAGTCCGATATCCCCGTCGTGGTGGATTTCTGGGCCGAATGGTGCGGCCCCTGCAAGCAGATCGGCCCGGCGCTGGAGGAACTGTCGGAGGCCTATGCCGGCAAGGTGAAGATCGTGAAGGTGAACGTGGACGAAAACCCCGATTCCCCCGCGCAGATGGGCGTGCGCGGCATCCCGGCGCTGTTTATGTTCAAGGACGGGCAGATCGTGTCGAACAAGGTCGGCGCAGCCCCCAAGGCCGCGCTGCAGAACTGGATCGACTCGGCCATCTGATTTCGCCGGCCAGTCACGAGACAGGGCGCCTTCGGGCGCCCTTTTTCATTTCACCCCCGCAATCGCCTCTGCCGTCGCCGGGATCACGCCCTTTTCGGTGATCAGCGCCGTGACCAGCCGCGCGGGCGTGACGTCGAAGCTCGGGTTGGCGACGGCGGAGCCGGGGGGCAGCAGGTCCACCTTCGTCACCCCGTCGCCCGAACGGCCCGATATGAAGCGGACCTCATCGCCCGACCGATCCTCGATCGGAATCTCGGCCACGCCGTCCGACACGCGGTGGTCGATGGTGGGCGTGGGCAGGGCAACGTAGAAGGGCACATCGTTATCGCGCGCGGCGAGCGCCTTCAGATAGGTGCCGATCTTGTTGCAGACATCGCCGCGTGCGGTGGTCCGGTCGGTCCCGGTGATCACCATATCGACCTGCCCGTGCTGCATCAGGTGCCCGCCCGCATTGTCGACGATGACCGTATGCGGCACGCCGTGGCGGCCAAGCTCCCACGCGGTCAGAAAGGCGCCCTGATTGCGGGGGCGGGTCTCATCCACCCAGACATGGACCGGGATACCGGCATCGTGCGCCTTGTAGATCGGCGCGGTCGCGGTGCCCCAGTCGACCGTGGCCAGCCAGCCCGCGTTGCAATGGGTCAGGATGTTGACCGTCCCGCCCGCCTTCTTCGCGGCAATCTCGCGGATGATCGCGAGGCCATGGTCGCCGATGGCGGAATTGATAGCGACATCCTCATCGCAGATCCGCGCGGCTTCCTCCCATGCCGCCCCGGCGCGGTCGCCGGGCGGCAAGGGGCGCAAAACCGCATCCATCCGGTCCAGGGCCCAGCGCAGATTGATCGCCGTGGGGCGGGTGGCGTGCAGCTGTTCGTAGGCGGCAGAGAGTGCCGCGTCCGAGGCATCCGCCCGCATCGCCAGCGCCATGCCATAGGCCGCCGTCGCCCCGATCAGGGGCGCGCCGCGTACCAGCATGTCGGAGATAGCGCGGGCCGCGTCCTCGGAGGTCCGAAGCTGAACCGTCTCGAACCGGTGGGGGAAGAGCGTCTGATCGAGGATGATCACAACCTCGCCGCCCGGATCGGGCCAGATCGTGCGGTAGGCCCTGCCGTCGACTTTCATGCGCTGAGCTCCGCTGTCGGTTGTGTGACCAGAATAGGCAGACCGGACCTGTCCGCAAGCGAAAGCGCGCCCTTCGGGTTGCGCGCCGGGCCAAGCGGCCATATCTCGGATCGCGACGCTTTGGAGGTTGCGATGGCGGATGAACATTTCCCCGGCTGGCATGGCACGACGATCATCGGCGTGCGGCGTGGCGGTGAGGTCGTGGTTGCGGGCGACGGACAGGTGAGCCTTGGCCAGACCGTCATCAAGGGCACCGCGCGCAAGGTGCGGCGCCTTTCCCCCGGCGGGCGCGATGTCGTTTGCGGCTTTGCCGGGTCGACCGCGGATGCCTTCACTCTGCTGGAGCGGCTGGAGAAAAAACTGGAAGCGGCGCCAGGGCAATTGACGCGGGCCTGCGTGGAACTCGCCAAGGACTGGCGCACCGACAAGTACCTGCAAAAGCTGGAAGCGATGCTGATCGTGACCGATGGCACGACGCTGCTGGTCGTGACCGGCGCGGGCGATGTTCTGGAACCCGAACATGACGTGGCGGCCATTGGATCGGGCGGAAACTTCGCGCTCGCTGCCGCCCGCGGGCTGATGGAAACCGACCTGTCGGCCGAAGACGTCGCCCGCAAGGCCATGGCGATCGCGGCCGATATCTGCGTCTACACCAACGGCAATCTCACGGTGGAAACCATCCGTGGCTGACGCTGGGAAAAACATGGCCCCGGACGACATTCGCGCCGCGGTCAAGGCCGGCATCCTGAGCGAGGCGCAGGCAGCGGAACTGACCGCACTATCGAACGAGCGCGCGGGACGGCTTGCGGCACGGACCCGGGAAGACGAGCCGTTTGAATTCTTCAAGGGCTTTGCAGAGATTTTCGTGGCCATCGGCCTTGCCATCCTTCTGGGCGGCATCGCGCTTTTGCTTGGCGTTATCGGCGGTGTGGGCATCCTGATCGTGATCCCGGCGATCATGGCGGCCATCTCCTGGTGGATGGCCGGGTTCTTTACCCTGCGCTGGCGGATGAACCTGCCCTCCATGGTGCTTGTCAGCGCCTATGCGGGAGGCGTCTATGTCTCTGCCCTGACACTTCTGGGTCAGTCGGACCTGGGGCTCAGATCCGTCGCCTTTTTGGCCGCGGCCATCGCGGCCGGGGCGACCGCCGTCTGGTTCCGTCGCTTCAAACTGCCATTTGCAATGTTCATCCTTGGCAGCTTCGCGCTGATGGCGACCTACGCGGTGTTCACACGTTACAATCCGGGCGGGACACTGGATGACATCGACGGCTGGGTGCAGAGCTTTGTTCCGCGGGCGAACCTGACGCTTGCCTCGCTGGTCTTCGGCGTGGCGGCCTTCGCAGGCGCCATGTGGTTTGACCTGCGCGATCCTCATCGCGTCGGCCGGCACTCCGCCACCGCCTTCTGGCTGCATCTCCTCTCCGCCGGTTCGATCGTTAATGCTGTTGCGGGCCACATCTGGGGCAGTGGCGGCGGCGACCGCATCCTGCCGACCGTGATCGTGCTCGCCGTCTTCGCCTTCGTGGCGCTTGTTGTCGACCGCCGGTCATTCCTGACGGCGGGGATTATCTATATTGCCGCCGTGATCTACTGGGCCGTTGCCGGGGCGGGCAGTGCAAGCCTGAAGGAATGGGCGATGATCCTGATCCTGTTAGGCCTTTTCTTCACCATCCTCGGCACCTGGTGGATTCCCCTTCGCCGCCGGGTCATGCGTGCGCTGCCTGACTTTCCCGGCAAGGACCGGCTGCCACCCTATTCGGAGAGCACATGACCAACCTGACCCCGCGTGAGATTGTATCCGAGCTTGACCGCTTCATCATCGGCCAGAAGGACGCCAAGCGTGCAGTGGCGGTAGCCTTGCGCAATCGTTGGCGGCGCAAGCAACTGCCCGAAGACCTACGCGAAGAGGTCTATCCGAAGAACATCCTGATGATCGGCCCGACCGGCGTCGGCAAGACCGAGATTTCGCGGCGTCTGGCGAAGCTGGCGAAGGCGCCCTTTCTGAAGGTGGAGGCGACGAAGTTCACCGAGGTCGGCTATGTCGGCCGCGATGTGGAACAGATCATCCGCGACCTGATGGACACCGCGATGATCGAAACACGCGAACGGATGCGGGAAGAGGTCAAGGCCCGCGCCCATCAGGCCGCCGAGGAACGCGTGATCGAGGCCATTGCCGGCCCGGATGCCCGCGAGCAGACGCGGGAGATGTTCCGCGCCCGGCTGAAAAAGGGCGAGCTGGACGATACGGTGATCGAGCTTGAGGTCGCCGAGACCGCGCCGCAGATGCCGATGCTGGAGCTTCCCGGCCAGCAGGGCATGGGCATGATGAATCTCGGCGACATCTTCGGCAAAGCCTTTGGCGGGCGGCGCACGCGCAAGAAGATGAGCGTGGCCGAAAGCTATGAAGTGCTGATTTCCGAAGAGGCCGACAAGCTTCTGGATGACGAGGCGGTGAAGCAGGCCGCCCTTGAGGCCGTGCAGGAAAACGGCATCGTCTTCCTCGATGAAATCGACAAGGTCTGCGCCCGCGCTGAAACGCGCGGCGCCGATGTCAGCCGCGAAGGCGTGCAGCGCGATCTGCTGCCGTTGATCGAGGGCACGACGGTCAGCACCAAATACGGCGCGGTGAAAACCGACCATATCCTCTTCATCGCGTCGGGCGCCTTCCACATCGCCAAGCCGTCGGACCTTCTGCCCGAATTGCAGGGCCGTCTGCCGATCCGGGTGGAATTGCGTGCGCTGACCGAAGAGGATTTCGTCCGTATCCTGACCGAGACGGACAACGCGCTGACCCGGCAATACACCGCGCTGATGGGGACCGAAGAGGTAAAGGTCGATTTCACCGAAAACGGCATCGCCGCGCTCGCCCGGATCGCGGCCGAGGTCAATCGGAGCGTCGAGAATATCGGCGCGCGGCGGCTTTATACCGTGATGGAGCGGGTCTTTGAGGAGTTGAGCTTCACCGCCCCCGACCGGGCGGGCGAGGCGGTGACGGTGGACAGCACCTTTGTCGAAAAGAACCTCGGCGACCTCTCGCGTTCGGCCGATCTCAGCCGCTACGTCCTCTGATCCGCTGGCAGAGACTGGTTGCATCCGCTATCTGGAGGGCACGTAGCCAGAGGCGCGACATGGTGCGGATTCTCACCGGGTTCCTGATCATTCTGACACTGGCTGCCTGCGAAACGCGCGGGCGGGTCATTCTTGTGCCGGAAGCCTCAAAAACAGGCGATGTAGAGACTGTTTTTATCGGTACGACCCGGGGCCCGGACCCGGAAACGGGGAACGAATTTGGCCATGGGCGCAGCGCTGCCACACGGTTTGTCCGTCTGGATGTGGCAATTCCGCCGGACCGGATCGCAGGCCAGATTCGTTGGACGCGCGAACGGACGGCGCCCGACCCTGCCACCGATTTCCTCGCGACCAACCTGCAGACCTACCGGGGCGCTGCCGATTTCCGTGCCGATCTGGCCCGGGCGCTTGCACAGGAACCGCGCGGGCGGCGTGAGGTGACGCTCTTTGTCCATGGCTACAACAACACCTTTGCCGAAGGCGCCTACCGTCAGGCGCAGCTTGGCCATGATCTGGATCTCGGCGGGGTTCTGGTGAATTATTCCTGGCCCTCGCTCGCCCATCCGCTGGGCTATGCCTATGACCGCGACAGCGCGCTGTTCGCGCGGGACGGCCTTGAGGAGCTGCTGGAAAGCGTCATTGCCGCAGGTGCCGAGCGGGTTCTGATCGTCGCCCATTCCATGGGCGCCAACCTGACGATGGAGGCCCTGCGCCAGATTGCCATCGGCGGCAATGACCGCATCCGCCGGCGGATCGCGGGCGTGGTGCTGATCTCGCCCGATATCGATGTCGAAGTATTTCGCGCCCAGGCGACCCGGATCGGAGACCTGCCGCAACCCTTCATCATCTTCACATCGAAGAAGGACCGGGTTCTGGCGCTTTCCGCCCGGCTGACCGGGCAGCATGACCGGCTGGGCAATGTCACCGATGTGGCTGAGGTTGCGGACCTCGATGTCACGCTTTTGGACACGACGGCGTTTTCGCAAGGCGGCGGGCATTTCAACCCCGGCAACTCGCCCGCGCTGCTCGCGATTCTGGGCGGGATCAGGGCGGTCGATACCGCTTTGGCTGCGGACCGGACCGGGCGGCCGGGCCTTCTGCCGGGCGTGGCGCTGACCGTACAGAATGCGACCCAGATCGTGCTGTCACCCGTGACCGGTCTGCAGCCCTAGCCGCGCCGCAGATAGACATAGAAAGCGCCGCCGCCACCATGTTTCAGATGCGCGGGCGCGACCTGTTGCACCACACCGCCCAGTGGCGGCTGGCTCAGCCAATGCGGCAGTTGATGGCGCAGAACGCCCATGCGCTGCGGAATCGGCCCGTGATCATCCTTCACCTTGCCCTTGCCGGTGATGACCAGAACCATGCGTTTTCCGGCGGCCTGAGCGTTCATGAGGAAGCGCACCAGCTCCGGATGCGCCTCGGCTACGGTCATGCCGTGCAGGTCGATCCGCGCCTCGGGCTTCAGCTTGCCGCGGAGCATCTGCTGATGGGTCCGGCGGTCCATACGCAGCGGATGTGCGGCCAGCCGTTCCTCGATCGACGGCATCAGATCATGGGCAGTCGAAGGCCGCGCCGTCTGGCCAATGCGAAACTCCGGTGCGGATTGCTGGGGTTTTTTCGGGTGGGGCTTGGGGTCCGCCTCTTCCGCCTTGAGCGGAAGGGGTTTCCTCGCACGGGCGGTCGAGGCGACGCGTCCCCAAAGCTCCCTTTCTTCAGGTGTCAAGGCGCGCCGTCGCCGGGTCATGACGTGATCCTGTCGGCCAGCGCGTGCGGAAATAACGTCACTAATCTGCCTGAAATCCGCATATCTCCGGCGATGTGCCCGGCATCGGCCCCGGTACCGCAGAAGACATCGCCGCGCTGCGCGCCCCTGATCGCGCTGCCGGTATCCTGCGCGACCATCAGGATGGCGAGCGGCCCGCCCTCCACCCAGACCGGCGCGCCAAGTGGCGTGACATCCGGGTCGACGGCAAGGCTGCGCATCGCGGTGACCGGGCAGCCCGCAGTGCCGATCGGACCGGTCGCGGGATCGATGTCAAGCTGCCGGAAGAAGACGAAAGAGGGATTGTGCCGCAGAAGCTCCGGCACGGCATCGGGATTGGCGCGGCACCAGTCGCGAATGCCGTCGGCCGATATCCCGCCCGCCCCGCCAATCCCGCGCCGGGTCAGTTCCTTGCCGATGGAGCGGTATTCGTGGCCATTCTTCGCGGCATACCCATAGCGCCTGATGCTGCCATCGCCGAGGCGCACCCGGACCGAGCCCTGAACCTGGGCGAAGAACGCCTCCACCGGATTGGAGAGCCAGACCAGCTCTCGCCCCGCCAGCAGATCGCCCGATTCAATCTCGGTCCGGCTGAACCAAGGTCGGTCGGACGGCAGATCGACGGGGGGAGCGCAGAGCGGATAGGCGAAATCCGCGTCCGGCGCCGCGCGCCCGTCGACTTCGGGCTCATAATAGCCGGTGATCAGGCCGGGTGGCGGACCGAGCTCAATGGGAACGAAACACTGTTCGAAAAACCGTCGGGCATCTGCGTGGTCCGGCTTGGGCCAGTCCGGTCCAAGCAGGTCGCAGGTCATGCGATAGGCTGACAGGGCGGCGACGTGATCGTCATCCGCCCACCCTGAAAGGTCGGAAAAGCCCCGCCGCTGCGCCGGAACCATCACTCGCCGGTGGCGACAAGCTGCCAGTTGGGATCCTCAGAGCCCATCTTACGGGCAAAGGTCCATGTGTCGCGCTGGCGACGGACCTCATTCGGGTTGCCCTCCACGACCTCGCCCGACGCATTGCGTGCGGCTGAAACAAGTTCGCTGGAGAACCGAACCGTCACCTCGCCTTCTCCGGTCGACCTGTCGAACTCCGCGTCTTGCAGAGAAACCTCGCGGATGCCCATGAATTCGGCGGTAACGGTCAGACCACGAGCCTTGCGGGCCGCAACCACTTCTTCAAGCGTCTCGTAAACATCGGTCGACATGAAGGGCCTGACCGATTCCAGATCGCCCTTCTCGAACGCCATCAGGATCATCTCATAGGCGCCACGCGCGCCGGAGAGGAACTCGGACACGGAAAAACTCGGTTCCGCCTGTTTCATTGCGGACAGAGCCCTTGCCTCGTCGCTGCCTTCGGGGACGTGATCGGTGATATCCCGGTCGTGCCCGCCCTCAATCACCTCGAATTTTCCCTTGCGCTCTTTCGCCAGCGGCTTAGGCAACGGTGGCTTCTCGAACCCCTCACGGCTTCCCAGAACGGCTTTCAGCCGAAGTATCAGAAAGATTGCGATCCCGGCGAGAACCAGAAGGGAAATGACATTGTTGTTCATCAGCGGGCGGCCTTTCTTACCACGATCATAGCGCGGCGGGGTTGGTATCTTTACCTGTCACCACTTATGTAAGTCACGGGTTGGGTCAAGTCCACTCTGCGCCCCGAAAGGAGAAGGTCCATCAATGTGGCTCTTGCTGGCATTCATCGCCGTACCGATGATCGAAATCGCGCTCTTCATTCAGGTGGGAGGCGTGATCGGTCTGTGGTGGACACTGGCAATCGTTCTGGCCACGGCCGTTGCGGGCAGTCTGCTTGTCCGGATGCAGGGGGCTTTGGCGCTGGCGCAGCTTCGCGGGTCGCTGCAAGAGCTGCGTGACCCGACCGAGCCTATTGCGCATGGCGCGCTGATCCTCTTCGCCGGGGCGCTGCTGCTGACGCCGGGTTTCTTCACCGATACGGTCGGCCTGCTGCTCTTGGTGCCCGCCGTCCGGTCCACGGTCCTGCGCTATCTGGCCAGCCGCATCAGGGTTGAACGGTTCACGGTCGGCGGTGGTCCGAAGCCGCGCGATCCGCACCGGCCCGATGTCATTGACGGCGATTTCGTCGAAATCGACCCCGATAACGATCCGCGTCCACCATCAGGCTGGACCCGGCATTGAGCCTTCCCGCCCGAGGTGCTACACCCCCGCCGATCGATTTCCTTGGGAGAGCTGAAAATGGCCGAGAACGGCAACGGCGCGGCACCGCAGGAGCCGCAGGCGGCAGGGGCGGAAGCACAGGCGCCTCAGGTGAAGATGAACGTGCTGGGGCAATTCATCCGGGATATGTCCTTTGAAAACATCCTGGCCCAGAAAGGTGCATCGAGCGCCGATATCCAGCCCGATATCCAGGTCCAGGTCAGTCTTGATGCCCGCAAGCGTGGCGTTGCGCATCAGTTTGAGGTCGTATCGAAGTTCAAGGTGACCTCGACCAACAAGGCCGACAAGTCGCCCCTGTTCCTGCTGGAGCTGGATTACGGCGCGATCTTCCATGTCGAGGGCGTGCCAGAAGAGCAGATGCATCCGTTCCTGCTGATCGAATGCCCGCGCATGGTCTTTCCGTTCATCCGCCGCATCATCTCTGACGTGACCCGCGATGGCGGTTTCGCGCCCCTGAACATCGACACGGTCGATTTCCTGGCGCTCTACCGGCAGGAGCTTGCCCGCCGCTCGGCGTCCCAGCAGCCGGCCGAACAGACGTCGTGACGCCTGCCGCCGATCTGATTCCTGTCTGGGTCGAGGGGCGTCTGGCGCCCTTCGACAAGATCGGCGCGCATATCGAAGGGTTTCGCCACAAGGCGGTGTCGGTCTTTCTGATGGAGGACGACCGGGTGCTGATCCAGCGCCGGGCGATGGGTAAGTATCATACGCCCGGGCTATGGGCGAATACCTGCTGTACGCATCCGCATTGGGACGAAACACCCGAAGACTGCGCCCGCCGGCGGCTGGCCGAGGAGTTGGGGATCGAAGGCCTCGACCCCGTCTTTGCCGACCAGATCGAATACCGCGCCGATGTTGGTGGCGGCATGGTGGAACATGAGGTCGTCGATATCTTCACCGCTCGTGCACCCAAGGGGCTGACGGTGAGCCCAAACCCGGATGAGGTGATGGAGGTGCGCTGGCTGACACTTTCCGATCTGATGTCGGAGGTCGCCAGGGAGCCGGAGAGGTTCACCCCCTGGCTTCGCATCTATCTGTCCGAACATCGCGCACGGATATTCGGCGTTTAGATTTATGTCTGGCTCCCGGGGGCCAGCCCCCGGACCCCCGGGATATTTGAACCAAGTGGAAGATCAGGCGATCTCCATCTCCTCCAGCAGAACGGCCCAGGCCGCGCCATGCATGTCGCGATCAGCGCGCGTGCCCTGAACTGCCGGGCGCGGCAGCGAGAATTTCACCACGTTCAGATCGGCAATGTCGAAGCGTTTGACCTGCGCGGGGTCTGTGCGGAAGAGGGCCGCGACCGCTTCCGTGTCCAAGGCCGCTGAAATCCGCTGAAAATCGGCTCTGTTCCGGCAGAAAATGTCGATTGTGAGCCAGAATGGTCCGGCGTTCTTTGACCGGACCTTCTGGGCGATCTGGCCAAGTTCAATCATGGCCAACCTCATTCGTGACAAGGCGGAAGGCCGCCATCGGATCGTCCAGCTCAAGAACGTGATGCAGGCAGAATTCATAAAGCGCGCCGCGATGCATCTCGGCCGGAGAGAACGGGAAGGCGAAGGTTGGCATCGGTTCGTCTTCGCTCAACGCGTGGTGCAGCAGGTAGGGGTTGAGGATCTTGCCGATCTCGCCCGCCTGCGCCTCGGTCGGGGCGGTCGCGATGGCGAGGACCCCGACCTCTGAAGGCAAGGGCCCCGGCTTTTCAAGCGGGCCAAGCGTTGCGTCAAGACCGATGAGGCGCAGTTCGATATCAAACTGGTCCTCACCCAAGCCCAGCCGGTCGGCGACATCGCGCCGCGCCTTCGCGGCGACCTCTGCTGCCCAGCCGCGCGCATTGGCGACATAGCCCCGGTCGCGCAGAAAGGTGAGGCTGACCGTCTGGTAGCCCGCGATGCGCGCGCCTTCGAGCTTCACCGTATAGGGGCCGGGCCGCCAGACCGAGCCCTCGACCCGGACCCGGCGATCATCGAGCGCGGCGTAGGTGGCGGTGGTGACATCCAGCACCCCGCCCGGTTCGTAGAGCAGATAGGGATCGGTATTCTCGTAGAGCATATGGGCCGAGACGGTGTAGGGCGTGGCGCGGGCGGAGGGGGCCAACGGCTCCATCGTGAATCCCGTCTCATCGAAGTCGATCTGGATCACGCCCGAAGCCGGGTTGGTCGTCGCCAGCGCACCGCATTCACCGATCTTGGCGCCGTGCCAGGCACCGCCGGGGTTGCAGCCGCGCTGGATCGGCAGGGCCGCGATGATGGCAGTGTCTGTCGTCCGGCCCGCGATAA
>JAUIDM010000118.1 GCA_030428915.1 Alphaproteobacteria bacterium
TTTCCATCGCCTCATGCGCCGCTTCAATGACGGCTTCGGGTTCGTCGCCGAGAAAGGCCAGCGTCAGATGCAGGTTCTCGGACGGCACCGCGCGACCCACTGGCAGTCGCGAGGTGAGCACGGACAAGGTTTCACAGACGTGGTCGGGCAGGGGAAGGGCAATGAAGGCGCGCATGATATCCGGCGGTTAGGGACGCCTGATCCAACCACATCGTGCGGGAGAATGGCAGCCCTTGCACAGCGGTTCGTTCTGCCGCAGGTTGCCGCCGCAACAGTGGGGATGGTGTCGGATGCGGGCGGGGCTGGTCTTTCTGGTGGCGGGTTACGTGCTCAGCCAGTTCTACCGCGCCTTCCTGGCGGTCTTGGCCCCGATTCTGAGCGTCGAGATCGGCGCGACGCCGGGCGATCTTGCAGTGTCCTCGGGCGTCTGGTTCCTGATCTTTGCCGTGATGCAGGTGCCCGTGGGCGAGGCGCTGGACCGGATCGGGCCTCGTCTGACAGCCTCGGTCCTTCTTGGTCTTGGCGGGGGCGGTGGGGCGCTGGTCTTTGCTTTGGCCGAGGGGCCATGGGCAGTTCATGTCGCGATGGCGCTGATCGGGATCGGCTGTTCGCCGGTCCTTATGGCCTCTTACTACATTTTCGCACGGATTTATCCGCCTGCCGTTTTCGGCACACTCGCCGGCGCGATCATTGGTGTAGGCTCGCTTGGCAATATCGCGGGGGCCGCCCCGCTTGCTTGGCTTGTAGGTGCGGTAGGCTGGCGTCCGGCCCTTTTCGCCCTTGCCGCTGTGACCTTCCTCGTGGCATCGGCGCTTTGGGTCTTTGTGCGCGATCCGGAACGGGCGGACGTGCCCGATACCGGGCGCGGCTCCGTCCTGCAACTGCTGAAAGTGCCGGGACTCTGGGCGATCCTGCCCCTGATGGCTGTGGCCTACGCGCCGCCCGCCGCGATCCGGGGTCTCTGGGCCGGGCCCTACTTGCAGGAAGTGTTCGGCGCGGATGCTGCGATCATCGGGCGGGCGACGCTGGTCATGGCCTTGGCAATGGTGGTCGGTAACTTTGCCTATGGCCCGCTCGACCGCATCTTCGGGACGCGCAAGTGGGTGGTAATCGTCGGCAATGCCGGGGCGGCGTTCTGTCTTGCCGCACTGGCCCTTTTGCCGGGGACGGGGGTCGGGACCGCGACCATGTTTCTCGCCGCGCTGGGCCTTTTCGGTTCCTCATTCCCGGCGATCATGGCCCATGGCCGCAGTTTCTTTCCGCCCCATCTCGTCGGACGCGGCGTCACCTTCCTCAACATGTTCGGCATCGGCGGCGCGGGCATTCTGCAATTCGCCTCGCGTCCGGTCTATGAAGGTGCCGGCGGCACGCCCGAGGACGTTTTCCGCACCGTTTTCCTCTTTTTCCTCGCGCCCCTCGTCGTCGGTATCTGCCTCTACTTCTTCAGCCGCGACGCCCGAGGCTAGTCTTGCCTGCTTGCATGGGCTAACGAGGGCAGGAAGGAGAGCGCATGGCCCCCGATATCCGCGACATCGAGGTGATCGCACCGAACCTCAAGCGCAGGCTTTCGGGCGTGACGGCGACGATCGTGCGACTGGTACCCTTGCAGGCGGGCATGATCGGCATTGCGGCCACCGGGCCCGGCCTTCCCCCGCATGTGCCACAAATCCCGCTTTGGCGCATGTTCCTGATGCCCCGGAACCGATACCGGGTCTGGCATGCGCGGCGCAATACCGAGATGCTTTTGGGTCTGATCCTGAAGAGCGTGTTCCGGCGGAAGCTGAAGCTTCTCTTCACCTCGGCCTCGCAGCGGCGGCACAGCGGATACACGAAATGGCTGATCGGCCGGATGGATGGCGTGATCGCGACCTCGCAGAAGACGGCCGCCTATCTGGAACGCAACGCAGAGGTCATCCTGCACGGGATCGATACCGACGGTTTTTCACCGCCCGAGGATAGTACCGCCCTGCGCCGGGGGCTTAAGCTGCCGGAGGATCACGTGATCATCGGCTGTTATGGCCGCATAAGGGCGCAGAAGGGAACGGATGCCTTCGTTGATGCGGCTTTGGCCCTGTTGCCGGAGCGACCGGATGTCACCGCGCTCGTCATGGGGCGGGCGACCGAGGGGCATGACAGTTTTCTAAACGGGCTGAAGGACAGGGTCGCGGCGGCAGGGCTTTCTGACCGTATCCGCTTTCTGCCCGAAGTGCCGGTGCATCAGATTGCCGACTGGTACCGGGTGCTCGATCTCTATGTCGCGCCGCAACGCTGGGAGGGCTTCGGCCTGACCCCCATCGAGGCGATGGCCTGCTGCGTGCCGGTCGTTGCGACCCGCGTCGGCGCGTTCGAGGAAATCGTGACTGGGGATACCGGCGTACTGGTGCCGCCCGACGATATTCCGGCGCTGACAGCGGCAATCGCTCCTTACCTCGACGATGCGGGGATGCGGGGGGCGTCGGGCAAGGCCGCGCTCGCCCGCGTCCACGACGCGTTCCGGATTGAGCGGGAGGCCGAGGCCATCGTTGCGGTGTACCGCAGGCTTCTTGCGGGGGAGAGGTGGTGAACCGGCTCTCGTTCCTGATCGCCCGGACGTTGCGGCAAGAGGCTCCATTGTCGTCTCTGTCAGTCTCCGTCGGCGAGTTGATGACAGAGCTTGAGGGCAGGCGCGTGGCGCTTGTCGGCAATGCCCGCTCGCTTGCCGAGCGTGACGAGGGGGCCGCCATCGACGCGGCCGATCTGGTGATCCGCATCAACCGCGCGCCGATGCCTGCCTCGCGCACACATGGCACACGGACTGACTGGTTGGCGCTTGCGACCTCCATCGGCGACGAAGACCTCGACCGCCTCCGGCCCCGCCGCATCCTCTGGATGTCGCACAAGCGTAAAAGACTGCCCTGGGCAGTGGCGCAGTCGGAGGGGTTCTATCTGCACCCCATTGCCGATTGGGGCGGCCTGCGCGACCGGCTTGGCGCGCCGCCGACGACTGGGCTGATGATGATCGACCTGCTTACCTCAAGTGGGCTAGCTTCACTTCGGCTTCACGGTTTCGACTTCTTCGCCTCGCTCTCGCTCACCGGGTCACGCCGGGCCGATCAGGTGCCGCATGACTTCGCGGCTGAGAAAGAATATGTCGATACGCTGATGGCACGGGATTCACGGATCACTCAGGCCGACGCGTGATCTTGAGGCCGCAGCCCGCGATTTCCAACGCTGCGCTGCAGCAACCTCTTTAACTGTTCCGCGCAATCGGATAAGGGGCCACGTCCTTAACACAAGGAGACCCCGAGATGGGCTACAGAGTCGTTGTCGCCGGCGCCACGGGGAATGTGGGCCGCGAAATGCTGAACATCCTCGCCGAACGGGAATTCCCCGTCGACGAGATCGCCGCACTGGCTTCGCGCCGGTCGCTGGGCACCGAGGTTTCGTTCGGCGACAAGACCGTGAAGACCAAGGACATCGAGGGTTTCGACTTCACCGGCTGGGACATCGCGCTCTTTGCCATCGGGTCCGAGGCCACGAAGAAATACGCGCCCATCGCCGCTTCGCAGGGCTGCGTCGTGATCGACAACTCCTCGCTCTACCGCTACGACCCGGAAATTCCGCTGGTCGTGCCGGAGGTGAACCCCGAAGCGGTCGAGCAATACGCAAAGAAGATGATCATCGCCAATCCCAACTGCTCGACCGCGCAGATGGTGGTGGCGCTGAAGCCTTTGCATGACCGCGCGAAGATCAAGCGCGTCGTCGTCTCGACCTACCAGTCGGTGTCGGGTGCGGGCAAGGAAGGTATCGACGAGCTTTGGGACCAGACCAAGGGCATGTATGTGCCGGGTCAGGAGGTGGAGCCGAAGAAATTCACCAAGCAGATCGCCTTCAACGTCATTCCCCATATCGACGTCTTCATGGAAGACGGCCAGACCAAGGAAGAATGGAAGATGGTCGCCGAGACCAAGAAGATCCTCGACAAGACGATCAAGGTCACCGCGACCTGTGTCCGTGTTCCGGTCTTTGTCGGACATTCCGAGGCGGTCAATATCGAGTTCGAGGATTTCCTCGACGAAGACGAGGCACGCGATATTCTGCGCGAGGCGCCGGGCGTCATGGTCGTCGACAAGCGCGAGAACGGTGGCTACGTGACCCCGGTCGAATGCGTCGGGGATTACGCGACCTTCATAAGCCGCATCCGCCAGGACGGCACGATCGAGAACGGCCTGAACCTCTGGTGCGTGTCGGACAACCTGCGCAAGGGTGCGGCGCTGAACGCCGTGCAGATCGCCGAGACGCTGGGCAATCGCTGCCTGAAGAAGGGCTGAAACAAGACTTCGGTTACCGGTATTGAGAGGGCTTCGGTCATTGCGATGACCGAAGCCCTCTTCTTGTGCGACAGCCACCGATGGGTGTCGTTCGCAGTGAATTTCAAGGCGGTTTAGAGGGGTCAGGCTGGTTTCCGCCGGATTGGCGATGCGGTTTCTGGCCAAGAGCGCAAACTGGAACCTGCGTCAACGCCGCCGCTCAGCTCTGCCCCTTGGCATCCAGCGCGGCGCGAAGGTCGATGGCCTCTTCACAGGCGCCGCAGATCGCACCGATCAGCTTGAGGTTCTGCCGCGCGCGGTCGTAGTCGCCTGTCTCGACGAACAGCTCTCCCTGATATTCCAGTGCGCCGATATGCTTCGGGTCGACCTTGAGCGCGGCTTCATAGTAGCGCGCCGCTTCGTTAAGCCGTTTCATCTTACGGTTGGCATAGCCCATCAGGTTCAGCGCATCGGCATTGCGCGGTTCTTCCTTCACAACGGTGGCCAGGAGCTTCAGCGCTTCGGGATAGCGGCCGGCATCGACAGCGGCCTGGGCGGCGGAAAGGCCCGATGGGGCGGCCGTGGCCGTGGCGCTGCTATCATTGCTGCCAGCCGCCAAAGCCGGCGCGGCGACGCCGGCCAAGGCAAGCAGCAACGCAATAACAAGCGTCGGTTGGCGGGTCTGGATCATCGCGCGGCACTCCTTCTGACCTTTGCGCCGATCCTAGCACAGCTGTAATTTTGCGCCACAAACGAACGCGCGATTTCCCGAAAACGGTCTCAGGCCGAGCGGGGCGTGGAAAGCCGTGCGCGACGGGTGTCGCCGAGATTGAAGGGAAATGCGGCTCCAAATTTCAGCACCAGACCGGCAAGACTGTAGCCCAGATCCTCAATCCGCAGGATCGCGCGGTCGCGCGGCCAGGCGTGGATCGCAAGATCTCCATCCGGCAAACGCCGCAGCACGTAACCGTTTGATCGCAGCCTCTGTTGCAGGTCCAGCCAGTCGGAGGCCTTGTGGATCGCCGTCCGGATCACCTGCTCCTGCCTGCTTGCGCGCGACGGGGTATTGGCAAGCACGACCCGCAGCAGCGCATTCAGATAGTCGGATGGCCGGCATTCGGCGGCATCGGCTGCATTGCCAAGGGCGGCGAGCACATCTTCAGGAAGATCGACGGAGACAGAATGATGCTGTGTCATTCTGCCAGCTTGGGCGAAGTTTGTTAACAGAAGGTTGAGCGCCTTTCGCGGCGTCAGAACCGTTCGGCCCTGAGCACCTTGCAATCACTCACGGAGACGACGCCGATATGACGCTCCACGACCTTGAATGCGGCATCAAGCAGTCCGTCGACGCGGTCAGGGCGCACGATGCAGACCACCGCGACCATTCCGCCTGCGACCGAGACCTGACCATCGCGGCTCCACTGTCCCGAACGCCCCGACCCGCCGAGAACGGGCAGGACCGTGAAGCCCGTAACATCCGCCTCGATGATCGCATCGGTCAGGCGGCGTTCGAGCGGCGCCTCGATAATGATCTCTACGCGCTTTGCATCATGTGTCTGCATCGTCAGCCTCCGGTCGCAAGCCCGGCGACGGTCACGTAAAGCGGGATGCCGAGCGCCAGATTGAAGGGAAATGTCACGCCGAGCGACAGCGTCAGATAGATCGAGGGATTGGCTTCGGGCAGGGCAACCCGCATTGCCGCGGGCACGGCAATGTAGGAGGCCGAGGCGGCGAGCGTCATGAAGAGTGCGTTGCCCCCGGTGGACAGGCCGAGCATCATGGCGACCGGCAGGGCCATGGCCGCGCCGACCATCGGCATGAGACCCGCGAAAACGATCGCGCCGGCCGACAGCAAACCGCGCGACTGCTTCAGCCCGCGCCCCGCGACCAGCCCCATATCCAGCAGGAAGAGACAGAGCACCCCCTTGAACGGCGACACGATGAAGCTTTCGATCTCTGCCAGACCCCGTTCGCCCGTGACCGCGCCGATAAGGAAGGCGCCGACCAGCAGCACGATGGAGCCGTTCAGAAGGACTTCGCGCCACAGGTCGGCATCCATCTTCACGCCCGACCCGCCCCGCGCGGCAAGCCACAAGGCCGCGACGATCGCGGGTGCCTCCATCGCTGCGGCGACGGCGACCATGTAGCCTTCATAGTCGATGGTGCGGCTGGTCAGGATCGCGGTGGCCGAGACAAAGGTGACGATAGAGATGGATCCATAATGGCCCGCAACCGCCGCCGCATCGACACGCGACAGGCGTGTCAGGCCGCGCAGAAGCGCGAAGGCCACGACCGGGATCACGAAACTCAGCGCGACACCGGAGACCAGCGCCAGCCCGAGGCGCGCATCAAGCCCGTGCGCGGCGACGCTGGCGCCGCCTTTGAAACCGATGGCAAAAAGCAGATAGATCGAGAGCGCCTTGGCGGCGGCTTCGGGAACCGAAAGGCTCGACCGTGCCATTGCCGCGGCAAGGCCGAGCGCAAAGCTCAGAATGATCGGGGACAGGAGGTTCTGTCCCATGACCGAAAGAATTGCGTCCACTGTCACCGCCCACATCAATTTCGGGCGTAGATAGAATGATCGGCGGCAGAAACAAGGGGTTTGCGTGCGGCGTGTCGAAACAAACCTGCCGCACCCGGTGTCAGATCGCCATGAATCGCCCGCTTGACGGGTCGTACTGTTCAAGACCGCCCGCGCCGATATCGTTCCAGAGCCCATGCATGGTGATCTCGCCAGCTTCGACCGCGCTTTTCACGAAGGGGAAGGTCATGAGGTTTTCGAGGCTGACCAGCACCGCTTCCTTTTCCAGTGCCTGAAGCTGGTGGTCTGCGGGCAGGTCTTTCACCCGCTCGTAGCCAGGGCGCAGGATATCCATCCAGCGGCCGACGAAGCTCGACTTTTCTTCCAGGGCCGGGGCCTTGCCCGAGCACATGTCATGACATCCCTGCACACCGCCGCAGAGAGAATGGCCAACGACGATCAAATGCGCGACCTTCAGAGTCGTGACCGCGTATTCAACCGCGGCCGAGGTGCCGTGCTGTTCGCCGTCGGGCGCATAGGGTGGAACGAGGTTGGCGACATTGCGATGGATGAAGAACTCACCCTGATCGGCGCCGAAGATGGAGGTCACATGAACCCGGCTGTCACAGCATGAGATGACCATGGCGCGCGGGCGCTGCCCGTCTTCGGCCAGCCGCCGGTACCAGGCGCTGTTCTCTTTCCAGGTGGTGGCCTTCCATCCGTGATAGCGTTGCACCAGGTATGTGGGCAGCGGTTTCGCGTGATCCATGTCCCTCGCCTCGCAGTTTGTTTGCCCGACATAGCGGCGCGGAATTTCAAATTCGAGGGTTTTTCTGTCCCGCATCAAGATTTTCTTGATGGGAGGGGCGCATCGTGGCGTTGCGCGTGGGGCGTGTTATCGGAGGGTGAGAGGTGGCAAAACTTGCCGTTATGCATCATGAGGAAGGGGTGCGCATGGACCCCGATTGCCTTGTGACTTTGTACGAGGAACTGGGCGAGGGCTGTGCCGAACAGGTGGTGGTGCGCGCCATGCAAGATTTGAACGCGCGGCTGGTGGAACTGCAGCACCTTGCCGAGATGGACGATCCGGCTGCATTGATCCGGACCGCCCGGATGCTGGTCAAAGTGGCGGGTCAGATCGGCATGACGACCTTCGCCCGTGTCGGCGCCGATGTCATTGTCGCAACCGGGGCGGGCGACAAGGTCGCCCGGGCCGCCACGCTGGCTAGGCTGCAAAGAATCGGCGACTGCTCGCTCAATGCCGTCTGGGATTTGCGGGACATGACGGTTTAACCGGCTTGCGGGTGCCGTCGGGCGGGGTACTGTGTGGGTGATATCCGTCCGGAGCCTCCAAATGCCCTTTGCCTTCGCCGATCCTGCCGCCGCTTCGCGCCCGCTGCATCTTGTTGCGGAATCTGATGCTGACGCGTTCCTCGCCACCTGCACCGGGGCGGAGCGGGCGTGGCTGAAGGCGTCGGTCTTCACCGCAAAATTGGGCCAGCATTGCCTTTTGCCCGGCGCAGACGGAGAGCCGACCGGGGCGGTCTTCGGACTTGGTTTGCCGGCCGCGCGCCGTCGCGGACGGTTCCACCTGGCAAAGATTGTCGCGGATCTACCCGAGGGGGACTGGCACCTTGAAGGCGATCTGGGAGCGGGAGAGATGGAGGAAGCTGCACTTGGATGGCTGCTCGCTTCCTATCGCTTCTCCCGCTACAAAGCTGCCAAGGCACCCGCCGCGCGGCTGAAGGCACCGGCGGGAGTTGATGCGGCGCGGCTGCTGGCCATCGCGGAGGGCGAGGCGCTGACCCGCGATCTGATCAACACGCCCGCCTCCGATATGGGGCCGGCGGAGTTGGAGGCGGCTTTCACCGACTTGGCGAAGGCGTTCGGTGCCGAAACCAGCATCATCCGTGGCGACGACCTGCTGGAGCGGAACTTTCCGATGATCCACGCGGTTGGCCGGGCTTCGGACCGCGCGCCCCGGCTGCTGGACCTTCGCTGGGGAGACGCCGGACCGACCCTGACGCTTGTCGGAAAAGGGGTGTGTTTCGACACCGGTGGGCTCGACATCAAGCCCGCCTCGTCGATGGGATTGATGAAGAAGGATATGGGCGGTGCCGCGACGGTCATCGGGCTTGCGCGCATGATCATGTCCCTGGGCCTGAAGGTCCGGCTGCGGGTGCTTGTCCCGGCCGTCGAAAACGCGATTGGCGGCAATGCGTTCCGCCCGCAGGACATCCTGACCAGCCGCAAGGGGCTGACCGTCGAGGTCAACAACACCGATGCGGAGGGGCGGCTGGTTCTGGCGGATGCCCTGGCGTTGGCCGATGAGGAAAAGCCCGATTTGCTGATCTCAATGGCCACGCTGACCGGCGCGGCCCGGGTGGCGGTCGGGTCCGATCTTGCACCGTTTTACTGTGACGACGACGCCGTGGCGGCCACGCTGTCGGCGGGCGGGACGGCGGTGGCAGACCCGCTGTGGCGGATGCCGTTCTGGGAACCTTACGAGGCGATCATCGAACCCGGCATTGCCGATCTGGACAACGCACCCTCGGGCGGTATGGCGGGCTCCATCACCGCGGCGCTGTTCCTGCGGCGCTTCGTGACCGACAGCCCCCGCTACGTCCATTTCGATATCTACGGCTGGCAGCCCAGGGCCGAACCCGCCCGGCCGAAAGGCGGCGTCGGGCAGGGCGCGCGGGCGATCCTGGCCGCATTGCCGGAGCTTCTGGGCGTATGAGCGACCGCCGTCTGACGCCTGCCAATGGCCGCGTCGCCCATGTCTCGCTGAAGGGACAGGTGGAGGCAGGGCGGTACGTGCCGGGCGAACCGGCGCGGATTTCCGTGCCGCTCGTCGATCTGCTGGTCCGACCGGGCGGCGCCCGTGACCGGCAACTTCTGATGGGTGAGGGGGTGTTGGTGCTGGACCGGCATGAGGGTTTTGCCTTTGTCCGGGCCGAAAAGGACGGCTATTGCGGCTATGTCACCGAGGCTTCCCTCGGCGCGCCGCGCGACGCAACGCACTGGGTTTCCGCACCTGCGACCCACCTTTACAACGCGCCCGACATGAAGACGCGCGAAGTTGCCGCTCTCAGCCTTGGCGCCCGCCTGACGGTGGTGGCTGAACATGCCCGGTTCTACGAAACCGACGATGGTTTGTTCATTCCGCGCCCGCACCTCAGCGTGGTTGGCGAATGGGCAGCGGACCCGGCCTCGGTTGCCGAAAGCCTGATCGGCACGCCGTATCTCTGGGGGGGCAATTCGCGTGCAGGGCTCGACTGTTCCGGTCTTGTGCAGGCCGCCCTGACGGCGGCGGGTGTCGCGTGCCCGGGCGACAGCGACATGCAAGAGGCCGCATTGGGTCAGTCGCTCGCCCAGGGTGCCGATTGGCAGCGCGGCGATCTTTTCTTCTGGAAAGGTCACGTTGCGATGGCGGTCAGCCGGTCCCGACTGATCCATGCCAATGCCCACAAGATGGCAGTCAGTTACGAGGATATCGACGCCGCCATCGCCCGGATTGTGGCGCAGGGTGAGGGGCAGGTCACTTCGGTGCGGCGCCTGTAAGCCCGGTTTGTCAGTCGATGGGTCGGATCAGCTTGCGTTCGAGTATCCGAAGCACGGTCGGCAGGTCGTGGCCGCGTTTCAGGATCTGACCATCCATGCCGATCACCGCATACATGCCCTGACGTCCGCGGAGGCGCGGGCGTTTCTCGATCCTGTAGATCGGATATTCGGCCGCCCGGCGGAAGACCGAGAACACGGCCATGTCGCTCAGAAATGACAGTGCGTAGTCGCGCCATTCCCCGGCAGCCACCATCCGACCGTAAAGGCCGAGGATCGTGCCAAGTTCCGTTCTGTCGAACGCGACCTGATCGGGCGATCGGGAGGAAGAGTAAAACGGGGTCGGCGGCTGGACCGTCATGGTTCAGATGTTATCGCTGTTTCGCGGCAAATCAAGCCTGCCTGTTTTACGCCGCAAAATCACCTTTCCAGCGGCACTTTTTTTCCGCAGCGCTGCCGTGATGGTTGAAGAGACATGGACCCATAGCGACAAAACGCTTGTCCCGGCGGCG
>JAUIDM010000509.1 GCA_030428915.1 Alphaproteobacteria bacterium
CATCTGCCAGCCAGTTTCGGGAATTCACCCATGCGCCGTAGTTCTGACCCGACGTGCGTTCCAACCCTGCCCGCAAGGTGACAAGGTCTTCGAGAGTGATGTCCCCCGCCCCCGGAGTGGCATTGGAGGGCAGGATATTCGGCGCGACTTCGGAGAGCGGTGCTTGCACCGAAGCCACCTCGCCCCGGTCGATGGCAGCCCCCAGCAAGAGGGCCACGATGCTCTTTGAGCAGGATTTGATGTTGGCGAGCCGATCAAGACCGGGTCCGCGAGGCGCCTCGGCGATCACAGTTTCGTCGCCCTTGCTGACCTGAATGGAATGCAACTGCGGCAAAGCATCAATCGCGCTGCGCAGGTCGTCGGTCTGCGCCCGCGCAAGGCATGGCGCGCAAAGCGCGGCGGTTGTCGTTGTCAGGAATGTACGTCTGTGCATCATGCGTTTGGGTGTAAAGCCCTAAGACCGCGAGTCCAGAACGCCGCCGTCACGACTCCGTGCACTGGGGCGGACCAAACCGCCCGCCCCATGCCGACATTACGACGTGTGATGCACCTCTTGCAGCGCATAAACCGGGGTCGGAATGCCTTCCATCCGCGCCTTGATTTGCAAGGCAAGGAACTGTGAGTAGTGCCGCGACTGATGCAGGTTGCCGCCATGGAACCACAGGTTTTCCTGCTGCGTCGGCTTCCACATGTTGCGCTGCTCACCTTCCCAAGGTCCGGGGTCCTTGGTGGTATTCGACCCTAGTCCCCAGACCTTGCCCACCTTGTCAGCCATCTCTTGGCCCATGAGGTCAGCCACCCAGCCGTTCATGGAGTTGTAGCCGGTGGCCAGCACGATCAGATCCGCCTCAAGCTTTTCGCCGGTGTCGAGGATGACCCCGTCTTCAACGATCTCGGTCACCTGCCCGCGCTTGAGCTTGATCTCTCCGTCGATGATCAGCTGGCTCGCACCCACGTCGATGTAATAGCCGGAGCCGCGCCGCAGATACTTCATGAAGAGACCCGAGTCGTCGTCCCCCCAGTCAAGCCAAAAGCCCGCTTTTTCCAACCCTTCGTAGAACTCTTTGTCCTGCTCCTTCATCGCGGCATAGGCCGGGATCTGGAACTCGTGCAGGATGGCATAGGGCAAGGACGCAAAGATCAGATCGGCCTTTTCGGTGGTCATTCCCGCATTGACGGCGCGTTCGGAATAGAGGTCGCCCAGACCGATCTCCATCAGCGTGTCGGACCGCACGATGTGGGTCGAGGACCGCTGCACCATGGTCACGTCGGCGTCATGCTCCCAAAGGGCCGCGCAGATGTCATGCGCCGAGTTGTTCGACCCGATGACAACGCATTTCTTGCCCTTGTAGCGATCCGGGCCGGGGTGCTGCGAGGAATGGTGGATATCGCCCTTGAACGTGTCCATACCCGGCAAATCCGGGATGCGCGCCTTGCCGGACATACCCGTCGCCATGACCAATTGTTTGGGCCGCAGGGTGACTTCTTCACCGTCGCGGTCGACCACAACAGTCCATTCTTGCTTGGCCTCGTCATAGGTGGCGGATTTGGCGGTGGTGCGGGTCCAGTAGTTCAGCTCCATCACCTTGGTGTACATCTCGAGCCAGTCGCCGATCTTGTCCTTGGGTGCAAAGACAGGCCAGTTTTCCGGGAATTTGATGTAGGGCAGATGGTCGTACCAGACCGGGTCATGCAGGCAAAGCGACTTGTAGCGCTTGCGCCAGCTGTCACCCGGGCGCTCGTTGCGTTCGACGATGATGGTTGGCACACCCAATTGGCGCAAACGCGCGCCAAGAGCGATGCCGCCCTGCCCGCCGCCGATGATCAGCGTATAGGGCTGGGAGGTGTAGCCGAGTTCGCTCGCCTCTGCCTCCCGTTCTTCCTTCCAAGTGGTCCGGTTCTTGCCGGCCCCGTGCTTGGCCCCCAACGGACGGTCAAACCCTTTGGGTTCTTCATAGCCCTTAAGTTCGACCATGGTTGTCAGCAGCGTCCAGATTTTGCCCTCGCGCAGCCGGATCAATCCATACCCGCGGGCGACCTCTGTCTCGAAGGTAATCCAGGCGGTCACGATCCCGCCGTCTTCGGTCACGACCTCACCTTCAGCGATGGCCCAATTGTGCGGTTTGGTCGTGGCAAGCTGATGTTTCAGCATATCCT
>JAUIDM010000119.1 GCA_030428915.1 Alphaproteobacteria bacterium
AAGCGCCTCATGCAGGTGGTCCAGCACCGCATGTTCGGCATCGACGAAGGACTCGCTCGACATCAGAACATGGGACACGCCCGCTTCGTCCACCTCGGTCGACAGCTTGTCGATCATCGACTGCAACCGGGCCTGGTACTTGACCTTGCCCGCGACAATGAGTTCCAGCACATCGCGCCATTCATGGTGCGCGGTCAGCGGACCGGGATAGAAAATGCCCTGGGCGCGCAGGAATTCCCGTGATGCCGCGAGCGTATGCTGAAGCGTCGTCGTTGCCGTCTTTGGCGTGCCGATATGCAAGGTCAGTTTCACGGAAAAGTTGGACCGCCTGTGTGATTGAAGAGACCGCCTTCAGGCAAAGAGCTCATGGCACAGCTCAAGCGCCTCGACCAGCTTATCCACCTCTTGCTTGGTATTGTAGAGGCCGAAGGACGCCCGGCAGGTTGCGGTGACGCCAAAGAATTCAAGAAGTGGCATAGCGCAATGGGTGCCGGCGCGCACCGCGACGCCCTTCTTGTCAAGCACGGTCGAGATGTCATGGGCATGTGCCGCGCCTTCCAGCGTCATCGAAAAGATCGCGCCTTTGCCCGGTGCGGTGCCCTGGATGTTCAGCCAGTTCAGGCCCTTGAACCGCGCCGCCGCGTATTCCGCCAACTCCGTCTCGTGGGCCGCGATATTCTCCATGCCGAGGCCCATCAGGTATTCCAGCGCCACGCCCATACCGATCTGCTGGACGATGCCGGGCGTGCCGGCCTCGAACTTCATCGGCGGGTCGTTGTAGGTGACGGTGTCTCGGTACACATCGCGGATCATGTCACCGCCGCCAAGGAAGGGCCGCATCTCCTTCATCCGCTCCTTCGCGATCCAGATCGCGCCGGAGCCTGAGGGACCATAGAGCTTGTGCCCGGTGATCGCGTAGAAATCGCACCCGATCTCGGGGACCGACACCAGCCGGTGCACCGCCCCTTGGCTGCCATCGACCAGTACCGGCACGCCCTTTTCCTTGGCCCCCCGGCAGATCGCGGCGACATCGACGAGCGTCCCGGTGACGTTCGACATCTGGGTGACGGCGACCAGCTTCGTCTTCGGACCGACGGCGTCTATGACCTTCTGAGGCTCGAGCGACCCGTCCGCTTCCGGTTCCACCCACTTCAGAACCACGCCCTGCCGTTCGCGCAGGAAATGCCAGGGCACGATGTTGGCGTGATGCTCGAGCACGCTCAACACGATCTCATCGCCCGCCTGCATCCTTGGTGCGGCCCAAGCATAGGAAACGAGGTTGATCCCCTCGGTCGTGCCGGTGGTAAAGACGATCTCTTCCGGGTCGGGCGCGTTCAGGAAGCGGGCAACGATTCCCCTGACCGCCTCGTACTTGTCGGTGGCGAGGTTCGACAGGTAATGCAGACCGCGATGAACGTTGGCGTATTCCATTTCGTAGGCATGGGTCATCGCTTCGATCACCACGCGCGGCTTCTGTGCCGATGCGCCGTTATCAAGATAGACCAGCGGTTTGCCATTCACCTCGCGCGAGAGAATGGGAAAATCGCCCCTTATCTTTTCGACGTCATACATGAGGTCAGCCTTTCTCCATCGGCGGGGTGAAGCCGAGCAACATCATCAGGAAGGAAAGAATGGTAATGATTGCGAGAAAGCTCACCACCATGCCCAGCCCGACACGAACGAGGTTGGTAAAGCCATGAAGCGCGGCCGTGAACTGAACGAGAAGCCAGATCAAAAGCCCGATCGCCGCAATGCCGAAAAGCAGCCCGACAGGGGGCAGGAGCGCCAGCGCGACAAGCTGAACCGCCTGTGCGAGGATCACAATGAATTCAAGCCAGATGGTCAGCAGTAGCGCATCGGCAAACTGTCCGGTTCCGCCGAAGATCCGTCCGATCACGGCAATGGAGCCCGCGATCAGCAATGCCGAGAAGACCTGGAAAGGAACGCCCAGAACGGGATCGGACGCCAAAGCAAAGAGTGGCGGCTGTCCGTCCAGCGGCACGATCTGCATGCCAAGCCGCGTTTCCAGGAGGGCCAGGACAGAGACCAGCAACAGGCCGATCCAGCGCGCCTCCATCGGCGGGTCGAGCGCGATGAGCTGCCTCGCCGCCTCTTGCGGATTGCGCAACGTTTCCGCTGTCAGATACACGGTCAGGGCGTTCAGTTGGGTCATTCCCCGCCCCCGAATTCCGCGACCCGGAGCCCCGAGACCCAGAACCACAAGAAGACCGCGAAAACGATCACCCCGACCAGCGTCGCCTGCAGGCCCGGACCGATGAAACCCGCGACCAGACCCTGCAAAAGCATCAAGGGCGTCACCGCCAGCAGCGCCCAGAAAAGCGCGATACGCGCCCCGAAAAAATCGCCCCGCCCGCCCAGCGCGCGGGCTGCGAAATGGCCCAGAGCCGCAAGCAGGTAAAAGGCAGGGATCAGCGCCAGTACTGCCAGAAGCGCGGCCACCATGCGTTGGACCAGCGGAACCTCCGGCGCAAAATGCGCCGCTCGGCTCATCCCCGGCCATTGCGCGATATAGATGACCACAAGTGCAGCAATGAGGTAGGTCAGCGCCCGCGCCTCATGCCGCTCGCCTTTCAGAAGGCGGCGCACGACGGCGCGGGGGCCGCGGTAGGTAGCCACAATATCGTCGGTAACGGCCATTACTTCTTCCGGCGTGCCAGCCAGGCTTCCAGCCGCTCGACGATCTCAGCCGCCAATGCCTCGTCCTCGATCTCTGCAATCGCGTCGGCGAGGAAGGAGAGTACGAGCAGCGCCGTCGCATCCTCCCGCGGAACACCCCGCGAGCGCAGGTAGAAGAGTGCTGTCTCGTCGATGGCGCCGGTGGTGGAGCCGTGCGAGCACTGGACATCGTCGGCATAAATCTCCAGTTCCGGCTTGGCGAGGAACTGGCTGTCCTCATCCAGCAGGAGCGACTGGCTGATCTGATAGCCATCCGTCTTCTGCGCGCCGGGCTTCACCAGGATCTTGCCTTGGAAGACACCGGTCGCTCCGTTCTTCAACACCTTCTTGAAGACCTGTCGGCTTTCGCAGCGTTCCGCATCATGAGTGATGAAGATCGTATCGTCGTGGTGGAATTTGCCATAGCTGCCATCGCCGAGTGCCGCGCCCGCAACATGGGCCACGGCATCATCGCCGACAATCTCGATCACACATTCGTTGCGGGTCATCTGGCCGTTTGCGGTCAGCGTGAAGCTCTTGAATGACGCCTCTTCGGCGACGCGGGCAAAGATATGGGTGATCGCCCGGCGTTCATGGTCACGGCCCTGGGCGCGGACATGGTGGAACTTGCCGCCCTTGGCAATATCGACCTCCATCACCTTGTTGAACCGCGCCGCCGCCGGTCCTGTTTCAAGCACGGTGATCTCCGCCCCGTCCTCTACCTTCACGCAATGGTGAAGCACCGCGTCGGAGGCTTCCGAGCTGTGGCGATAGATCAGGTGCACGGCTTTCGCCGCCTGCCCCGTCACGCGGATCAGCACGCCATCGGTGGCCGCCGCCGTGTTCAACGCGGCGAGCGGTCGTGCGACCGGGCTCTGCCCGCGCGCCTCAAGAACGCCGTAAAGATCCTTCGCCCAATGAATATCGGCGTGACCTGCCTCGGCCAGCCGCGAGATTTCCACGCCCGCCATGGCAGGATCGTCCGATTCCCATTCAGAAAAGGTGCCATCGACAAAAACGAGCTTGACGCAGGCGACTGTGCCGAAGAGCTGCGTTTCCTTTCCGTCGAACAGGGCGGCCGTCGGCGCATCGACCGCGACCAGCGACGTCGGGTCGGTGAATTTCCAGTACTCGTCCCGCCGGGTGGGCAGGCCCATCTCCCGAAGCCGCGTCAGGGCGTTTGCCCGCGCGGCGGCGGTGAAGCCACCTTCCGGCAGATCGAGCGCCGCGATCCGCGCCTCGGTCGCCTCGACCCGTGCTTGCTCCTTTCGCATCGGCGCCGCCATCAGGCCATCTCCGCCAGAATGTCGGCATAGCCGTTCTTCTCGACCTCAAGGGCCAGTTCCGGCCCGCCGGTTTTCACGATGCGGCCATCGGCCATGATATGAACGACATCCGGCTGGATATGATCGAGAAGCCGCTGGTAGTGCGTGATGACCAGGAAGGCGCGGCCCGCGTCACGAAGCGCGTTAACCCCGTCCGCGACAAGCTTCATCGCATCGACATCGAGACCCGAGTCCGTCTCGTCCAGGATACACATGCGCGGTTCCAGGACCGCCATCTGAAGGATCTCGTTGCGCTTCTTCTCACCGCCGGAAAACCCGACATTGACCGGACGCTTCAGCATCTCGGCGTCAATTTTCAGCGTCTTGGCCTTTTCGCGCACCAGCTTCAGGAACTCGCCCGCGCTGACCTCTTCCTCGCCGCGTGCCTTGCGCTGCGCGTTAAGCGCGGTGCGCAGAAAGGTCATGTTGCCGACACCGGGAATTTCAACCGGATACTGGAAGGCCAGGAACAGACCCGCCGCTGCCCGCTCCTCGGGCTCCATCTCAAGAAGGTCCTCGCCTTCCAGCGCTACCGCGCCGTCGGTCACCTCATAGCCATCGCGTCCTGACAGGACGTAGGACAGCGTGGACTTGCCAGATCCGTTCGGTCCCATGATCGCGTGGACCTTGCCGGCCTCCACCGTCAGATTCACCCCTTTGAGGATTTGCTTGTCCTCTTCCTCAAGTTTCACATGCAGGTTCTTGATCTCAAGCATCTTCGGTCCCTTCAAATGGCAAGGGCGGCCAGCGGGCGAAACGCCCGGGCCGCATGGATTTCGGATTGGGTTGTGGTCAGCCGGCAGGCGTCAGACGATAGTCCTTGCCCTCTTCGGCCAGCGCGGCGGCATAGTCCGCCGAGAAAATCTGCGCCCAAAGCTCCGGCGCATTCGATGCCACGGCAACCTCGCCGTAATGCATGACGATGCAGCCGACGAGCAGGGCCGTAAAGCGCTGCCGGGTCGCGAGATGGAAGGCCACCATCAGCAAACCGGCCAGAATAAACGCAAATAGGATCATGCCGCGCTGCTGGAGATCGTAGAACGCGTCGGGCAGGCCTTCGATCTTGGCAAGATTGAAATAGGCCACCCGCCCGATCAGGACGGCGAGCATGCCCGAGAAGAACGCGATGATCACCATCAGTTTCTCGACGAAGCTGCGCGGCTGGCGCTTCGGACGCGACTTCAGGATCTTGTTGAACCGGACTTGCGTTGAATGGCCGACCACATCGGCGTGTTCGAACTGCTGACCAGATTGAATCCGCTTCAGCCGCTCTGAGAACGCCGCCTTCTGATAGTCTGTCATCGACATTGTGCCGCCCCGGCTCACCATCTTCCGCAAAAGAAGATGCGCAACCATCTGGGCGGAAATCAGGCAGGAATAGTGGGCTTTTCGCGGCAAAGAGGTGCCGATGGGCAATCAATGACCGACGGGGCGTCACTTTGTCGCCGAATAAAGGACAATGGGCGGGCGTAGAAAAGAGCATCATGACAGACTCACCGCCGTGCCCGATGCCGAGACCATCAGCATGTTGTTGATCACCTCATAGTCGAGGTCGACCCCGACGATGGCGTTGGCCCCCATCGCCACCGCCCGCTCCTCCATCTCGCGCAAAGCGGTTTCCCGCGCCCGGCCCAGTTCCTGCTCATAGGCGGCAGAGCGGCCACCGACTATGTCGCGGACCTGCGCGAATAGATCGCGGAAGATATTGGCGCCAAGGATCGCCTCGCCGGTGACGATGCCGTGGTACTGGCGGATGGTTTTGCCTTCGACCGAGGGAGTGGTTGTGACGATCATGGCTCTCTCTCTGCTGAAAACACCCCAAATACGAACTCGAGAGCGTCAGTGCCGTCACTAAAAGATGCCGAGGCCCCGAAGCTTGAAAAGCATTCCAGCATGTCACCCTCTGCTTTCACATGGGCCATTCGGTCCGCGCTCCAAATCCAAATCTCATTTGCGTTATCCCTGACAAGCCATTGAAAACCGAGCGATTCCTCGAATTCGCGAAGCCCCTTCCAAATCGGTGCGCTGGCGCTCTCGAACTCGCTTCGGTCCATTGCTAGCCCACGCTCCCCTCAAGCGAGATCGCCACAAGGCTCTGTGCCTCCATCGCGAATTCCATCGGCAGCGCCTGCAAGACCTCGCGGCAGAAGCCGTTGACGACCAGAGCGACGGCTTCTTCCTCATCCATCCCGCGCGAGCGGCAGTAGAAGAGTTGATCGTCATCGACCTTCGAGGTTGTCGCCTCATGCTCCACGCGGGACGAGTTGTTCTTCACCTCGATATAGGGAACCGTGTGCGCCCCGCACTGGTCGCCAATCAGAAGGCTGTCGCACTGTGTGTAGTTACGCGAGTTCTTCGCCTTCGGGTGCATCGAAACGAGACCCCGGTAGGTGTTCTGCGCCTTGCCCGCCGAAATGCCCTTCGACACGATGCGGGAACGGGAGTTTTTACCCAGATGGATCATCTTGGTGCCGGTATCGGCCTGCTGCATGTTGTTGGCGATGGCGATTGAATAGAACTCGCCCGAACTGTCGTCACCGCGCAGGATGCAGGAGGGGTATTTCCACGTGATCGCGCTGCCGGTCTCGACCTGCGTCCACATCACCTTGGCCCGATCGCCCCGGCAATCGGCGCGCTTGGTGACGAAGTTGTAGATGCCGCCCTTGCCCTCCTCGTCGCCCGGGAACCAGTTCTGCACCGTGGAATACTTCACCTCGGCATCCTCGAGGATGACGATCTCCACCACCGCCGCATGAAGCTGCGCGGTGTCGCGCTTGGGCGCCGTGCAGCCTTCGAGGTAGCTCACATACGACCCCTTGTCGGCGATGATCAGCGTCCGCTCGAACTGGCCGGTATTCTCGGCGTTGATGCGGAAATAGGTGCTGAGTTCCATCGGGCAGCGGGTGTTCGGCGGGATGTAGACGAAGGACCCGTCGGAAAAGACGGCCGAATTCAGGGTTGCGAAGAAGTTGTCGGATTGCGGCACGACGCTGCCCAGATATTTCTTCACCAGCTCCGGATGCTCGCGGATCGCCTCCGAGATCGAACAGAAGATGACGCCTGCCTTCTTCAGTTCCTCCTTGAAGGTCGTACCCACGCTGACAGAGTCGAAAACTGCATCCACAGCGACCTTGCGGGCATCGGCCGGCGCCTCGTCCGCGCCTTCGACGCCTGCCAGGATCATCTGCTCTTTCAGAGGTATGCCGAGCTTTTCGTAAGTTTCCAGAAGCTTCGGGTCCACCTCGTCCAGGGACTTTGGCTTTTCATCCATGCTCTTGGGCCGGGCATAGTAATACTGCGACTGATAGTCGATCGGCGGGTGATGGATCATCGCCCAGGTCGGCTCTTCCATCTCCTGCCAGCGGCGGAACGCCTGAAGCCGCCATTCGGTCATCCAGTCGGGCTCTTCGTTCTTGGCCGAGATCAGGCGCACGATATCCTCGTTCACGCCTTTTGGCGCGTAGTCCATCTCGATCTCGGTTTCCCAGCCATACTTGTAGGCCCCCATGTTCTGCACGGTTTCGACCGTTTCGCGGTCGACGCCCTCCCGGACCTCAAGTTCGGCAACCGTTTCATCTGAATGCGCCATCATCTTTTCCCGTTCGATTTCCATCTGTTCCGCGTCCTTCCTCATGCAGCCCGCGCGCGCTGCCGCGCCCGCGCCGCGATCCAGGCCTCCGCGAAACGGTCGACCTCGTCCATTGTCGTCGTGGGCCCGAGCGATACGCGGATGGCCGAGGCCGCCTCCGTCTCGCCAAAACCCATCGCCATCAACACCCGGCTGGACTTCACCTTGCCCGACGAACAGGCCGAGCCGGACGATATGGCAAACCCTGCCAGATCCATCTGCATCACTTGCGTCTCTCCCTTCCAGCCGGGCGTCAGGATGCAGGACGTATTGGGCAGCCTCGCCCTGTCCCTGCCGACCAGGACGGTCTCAGGTGCCGCCGCCGCAATACGCGCCTCAAGCCGGTCGCGCAACTCGGCGACGCCGGTCCAGACGCCTGCCTCCTGATCGGCCAGAGCCGCCCGCGCCGCTGCGCCAAATCCCGCGATACCGGCGACATTCTCGGTACCGGACCGACGCCCCATCTCCTGTCCCCCGCCGGGGCGCAGGGTCGTAATCTCCTGCCCGTCGCGGACGATCAGCGCGCCGACGCCTTTCGGCCCGCCGATCTTGTGGGCCGAAACGATGGCAAAATCCGCGCCCGACCAGGAAAAGGCGAAGGGAATGCGTCCGACCGCCTGCACCACATCCAGAAGCAGCCCGTCGGCCCGCCACGTGTCTAGCGCATAACCGTCCTCGCCCTTCGCCGGAGGTTGGGTGATGACGCCCGTCTCGCTGTTGGCCAACCCCATCGCCAGCATCACCCTGTCCGCACCTTCCGAACGCCGATGCACCGTCAGACAATCATGCGCGGTCGGCGCGACCAGAACATCACGCCGCCCGGCCAAAACGCCCGCCGCCTCGGTCGCGCCGGAGGTGAAGACCACTTCCTTGGCCCGGCAACCGACAAGTCCGGCAACATCCTCGCGGGCGCGCTCGACAATCGCCTTTGCCGCCCGCCCCTCGGCATGGACCGACGACGGGTTGCCGACGGTATCCAGCGCCGCAACGACAGCTTCCCGCGCCTCCTCGCGCAATGGGGCGGTCGCGTTCCAGTCGAGATAGACCCGCTTCGTCACATCCACCCCGCTTTCTGTCCCGAAATACTCCCGTCACAGGCAATCCGAGCCGGAGCCGCAAGGCGGAAGCGAGACAAGAGACGTGGCGCGGAACGCGCCTCAATTTGCAAACGCCCACTCATTCGTCGACCACCTGAAAGAGTGCGGGCACCGCCGGGCAGGGTTTCAGCGAATTGTCGATAACGTCCTGTAATCTTGTCTGGTGCAGGAAGACATAGACATGGGCCGACAACCCCTCCCAAAGCCGGTTGGTCATCGATTGCGCCCGGCTGCCGGACACGCCGCCCGATGCACCCGCCCCGGTATGGAGCGCGCTGACCGTCTCATCCACTGCTTCCAGAACCTCACTGACCCGGATTTCGCCCGGATCGCGGGCGAGCTTGTAGCCGCCGCCGGGGCCGCGCACCGATTCGACCAGCCCCGCCCGGCGCAGCTTGACGAAGAGCTGCTCCAGATAAGGCAGCGAAATGTCCTGGCGCTTGGAAATCTCCGCGAGCGAGGTCAGCTGATCGTCGCGGACCGTGGCCAGATCGGCCAGTGCCACCATTGCATAGCGCCCCTTGGTCGAGAGTTTCATCGTTTCAGCCCCGCAAAGACATTGACGCCGGAGGGCAGGACGCTTAACTCCTTTCCACCCGGTCACCGGCATCCGCCGGTATTTAGAACAATTCTAGGGTGCCTGAGCAAAATCGTCAAGAATGGCTCGCCATTTTGACGGCAAAGGGTCCCCGCCAGAGAGAAGACAGGCGATGCCCGAAGTGATTTTCGCCGGCCCGGAAGGCCGGCTCGAAGGCCGCTACCACCCCCAGAAACAGCCCGACGCGCCGATCGCGATCATCCTGCATCCGCATCCCCAATTCGGCGGCACGATGAACAACCGCGTGGTGCACCGGCTGCATTACGCGTTCCATGAACTTGGCTTCACCGTCCTCAGGTTCAACTTCCGGGGCGTCGGCCGCAGCCAGGGCGAATACGATCAGGGCATCGGCGAGTTGTCCGACGCCGCCTCGGCGCTCGACTACCTTCAGGCGATGAACCCCAATTCCAAGCATTGCTGGGTCGCGGGCTTTTCCTTTGGCGCCTGGATCGGCATGCAGTTGCTGATGCGGCGGCCCGAGATCACCGGCTTCATCTCGGTGGCCCCGCCCGCGAACATGTACGACTTCTCGTTCCTCGCCCCCTGCCCCTCCTCGGGCCTGATCATCAACGGCACCGCCGACCGTGTGGCCCCGCCGAAGGACACCCATTCGCTGGTGGGCAAGCTGCGGGAACAGAAAGGCATCACGATCACCCATGAGGAAATCGAAGGGGCCGGGCATTTCTTCGAAAATGACGAGACCCAGATGAACCCGATGATCGAGACGGTTCAGGCCTATGTCCAGCGCCGCCTCGGCGAGCAGACGAGGTAAGATATGCCGACCACCGAGGAACTGGGCATCGCTTTGGCCGAGGACGTCCTGAAGGCGGTCGAGGAAATGGGCGACGACGCGATCATCAACGAAGTGAACAAGATCGTGGAGGCCTCGTCCTCGGGCCTGCAGGAGGCTTACATGGCCGCGGTGCGCGCCCAGCGCGCCTCGGTCCGGGCGCGCGATCACCTCAATGCCCGGCTGAAACGCCATCGCGCCGCGCAAGGCGCGCAGGCGGCCGCGACCGGGGGATGACCGACCGGCTCGAGGCGCAGTTCGCCTTCCTTATGGAGGCGGACAAACTCAAGCAGGTGATCCGCGCGACGACGCTGGCCGACGGGTCGCGGCGGGAAAATTCCGGCGAACACAGCTGGCATCTGGCGCTCTATGCGCTCGTGCTCGCCGATCAGGCCGGTCCCGAAGTCGATATCGACCGGGTCGTGAAAATGCTGATCCTGCACGATCTGGTGGAAATCGATACCGGCGATGTGCCGATCCATTCCGCGAACGGCCAGGCGCATGGGTCGGACGAGGTGATAGAGGCCGAGGCCCAGGCTGCCGACCGCATCTTCGGCCTCCTGCCCCCCGATATCGGCGCCCCTCTCCGTAAGCTCTGGGAAGAGTTTGAGGCCGCCGAAACACCCGATGCCATTTTCGCCAAGTCGCTCGATCGAGTGCAGCCGGTCTTGCATAACATCGCTTCGGGCGGCGGAAGCTGGACCGAATACGACGTCACCTTCG
>JAUIDM010000120.1 GCA_030428915.1 Alphaproteobacteria bacterium
CGTTGCAAGCCCGCACCCTCTGGGTGATCCATGAAACGCGCCCCTCGCAGCCTTCAACACCATGTTTTATATAGGAAATATAATGGTCAGGACAGCGAAATCAGCGCCTTACTTGGGAAATGTGGGTTTACGCCTCCTTTTCCATTGCCGTGCTCATCGCCTTTACAGGCGGACGGCCTGGCATGATTTCGGCGGCGACTGCCGCCACAGCCGTTCTGATGATTACGCTCGTGAAGGATCACGGGCTTGAATATCTCTTGGCCGCAACCGTTCTCGCAGGTCTTTTGCAGATCGGGGCGGGGCTTTTGAAGCTCGGGCGCTTCATGCGCTATGTTTCAAAATCGGTGATGACCGGCTTCGTGAATGCGCTGGCGATCCTCATCTTCATGGCGCAACTCCCCGAGTTGAACCTGAGCAACCCCGGCGTCACATGGCTCACCTATGTCCTCGTCGCTGCGGGCCTTGCAATCATCTATCTCTTTCCACGGATCACCACCACGATCCCGTCGCCGCTGGTCACGATTATCGTGCTGACCCTGGCCGTTCTGGCGATGGGCTGGGACGTCCGAACGGTGGGCGACATGGGCGCACTGCCGGATACGCTGCCCTTCTTCCTGATCCCGGATGTGCCGCTGACCATCGAGACGCTGTTGATCATCTTTCCGTATTCTGCCGCCGTTGCGGTGGTCGGCCTGCTGGAAAGCCTGATGACCCAGAACATCGTTGATGACCTGACAGACACCAAGTCCAACCGGAACCAGGAATGCATCGGTCAGGGCATTGCCAACACCGCGACCGGATTTATCGGCGGTATGGCGGGTTGCGCGATGATTGGACAGTCGATCATCAACGTGAAGTCCGGCGGTCGCGGGCGTCTCTCGGCCTTTTCCGCTGGTGTTGTCCTGTTAGTTCTGGTCGTCGGCCTAGGTGATCTTGTGGCGCGTATCCCGATGCCCGCATTGGTCGCCATCATGATCATGGTGTCGATCGGCACCTTCTCCTGGTCCTCGATCAAGGCGCTCAGAGTGCATCCGCGTTCGTCCTCAATCGTGATGATCGCAACTGTCGTCACCGTGGTCTACACACACAACCTCGCCATTGGCGTTCTGGTAGGGGTGCTGCTGTCAGGCATCTTCTTTGCAGGCAAGATCGCGCAACTTTTCCGTATCACCTCGACCCTATCAGCTGATGGCCGTCAACGGACTTACGTGCTCGAAGGCCAGCTTTTCTATGGGTCAGCCGAGGATTTCGCGGATGCTTTCGATTTCCGCGAGGCGCTTGATCGTGTCACCATTGACGTGAGCCAGGCCCATATCTGGGATATCAGCTCCGTTCAGGCGCTGGACATGGCAATTCTGAAGTTCCGCCGAGAAGGTTCGGAGGTCGAGGTTGTCGGAATGAACGATGCAACCGAAACGCTCGTTGATAAGCTTGCGATACATGACAAGCCCGGCGCGATGGACAAGTTAATGGGACACTGAGGGAGGAACACCATGGACAAGATACTGACACTACTGGACGGGTCGGACTATTCCGAAAGCGTCTGCCACCATACTGCTTGGATCGCTCAGAAGCTCAACGCCAGCGTGATAGCCATGCATGTGTTGGGTCGTCGCGAAGGTGCTGCCTCAACGGACCTTTCGGGGGCACTAAGCCTAGGAGCCAGGACTGCGCTTCTAGAAGAGCTTTCCGCCATGGACGCGCAGCGCGCTAAACTTGCCCAAGCGAAGGGCCATGCCATTCTGGAAGATGCGAAAGCGATCCTTGAGCAAGACGGAATCCCGAAGGTGGATCTGCGTCTTCGAAAAGGCGACCTTCTGGAATCGGTTCGCGAGCTTGAAAGCGATATTCGCGCAATCACAATCGGCAAGCGGGGCGAAGGCGCGGATTTCGCCTCCGGTCACCTGGGGTCGAATCTGGAGCGGATCGTACGCACCTCCAAGGTGCCTGTGTTTGTGGCATCACGAGAGTTTCGACAGATTTCAAAAGTTCTCATCGCATATGATGGGAGCGCGAGCGCCAAGGTCGCCATCGAGCGCATGTCGACCAGCCCCGTCTTCTCAGATCTCGACATCTGCGTGCTTTGTGTGGCCCAAGACAACGTTCACGCCCAGAAAGTCGCCGATGAAGCCGTTACTAAGCTCCATACGTCTAATATCACTGCATCCTCTCGCATCGCGACAGGCGAACCCGAAGACGCCCTGAATAAGCTGGTTTCTGAAGAGGGTTTCGATCTTCTGGTGATGGGGGCCTATGGTCATAGCCGGATCAGGAACCTCATCATCGGATCAACGACTACGGCGATGATCCAGTCCGTGAAAATACCGGTTTTGCTGTACAGATAAGATTGAGATGCGGTCTTTTTCAGGCCGCGTCGCAAATGTCGGAATTGCATAGTGGCCGTTCATCGCCGCCATTCCTAAAATAGGTTTGTCCGCTCTCCCGGCCCTGACCCATACCACGCCTAAAGTCTGGTTTGGGTCGGAAATGCTCGGCATTTGGGTCGGAATTGCTTGGCACGGCCCACTGACAAGATTCAGAAAGTTCGCAGCCAAGAGTCGGAGATGCGCGGCATTCGACACGCGCTCGCGCGGGGATCTCCGAACCTCTTCCGCCAGAGCTTTCCAGCCCGCCCCGGCCAGGGGGACGGGGCAGGGGCCTTGCAGGCGACGAGCTGGACGCGCCTTCCACACAGCGAAGGGAAGTGAGGCGACCTGTGGTAAGGTCTGGCGCTGCGAAAGCGACCGTTACCCGGATGGGCCGAGACAGGCCCCCTGACAGGACCATGCGCCGCGCTGCCCGGTGGCTCGGGACGAGACGGCGGGCGGCGCTACCCTTGACGCAGGGACGGGCAGGGGGAAAGGCTCGGGGCGCAGGCCGTTTGCCGGCCGAAGCCTAGGGCGCGGTCCTGGGCGGGCGTGTCCTCGAGCAACCGCACGAGGTTACGAACGACCGGGATTCGCCACGAAACCGAACAATCGAAGACACTGGCCCTTGCGGGATATACTTTTCGGCTATATTATATATCCTGAAAGGATATGCACATGCCCCTCTACATCAAAGATCCGGACGTAGATAAGCTCGTTGACCGCTACCTTGCTGCTTCTGGCGCAAGGAACAAAACCGAAGCGGTTCGCACGGCCTTGCTCAACAGTATAGCGGCGTTGGAGAAGCAGGAAACCCTCGCGGAACGTGTAGCGAAGGTTCAGCGAAAGGCAGCCGAAGCAGGTCTGAAACCTCGCGAATCCGACGACAAGCCGTTCATGGATGAGCTGTGGGGTGATGACTGATGTTCATCGACGCCAGCGCGCTTTGCGCCGTCCTCTTGAATGAGGCGGAAGCCCCGGCAATGCTCAAAGCAATGGAACAAGCCCGAGGCAAGCTGATGATCTCGCCGGTTGTTCGGGTAGAAACGACGCTCGGGATCGCACGGGACTTGAAAGACAAGGAAGGCGCAACGCATATCAGCGAGGCGCACTTCGACAAGGCGAGCGAGCTTGTCGCAGACCTGATCCAATCACTTGGCGTTCGTGAAATGCACCTCACCGAAAGCATGGGCACGGCGGCTATCGCGGCGTTGAGGAAATATGGAAAGGTGGCCGGTCATCCGGCGAAGCTCAACATGGGCGACGCCCTCGCCTATGCCGCCGCTAAGGCGTTTCATGCCCCCTTGCTCTACAAAGGCGATGATTTTGCGAAAACCGATCTCGCATGAGGTCGGAAGAAAGGAGCTTTCGATGAAACTGATCGCGGCAAACCTAATGCGCAGCCTGCCAGCGGCGGCATACCTGATTGGCGCAGCAGCAGCCCATGCGCAGGAAGGCTCGGCTGACGATTGCGAGCTGGTGAGCGCGGCCATGTCGCAGATGGTGCAGGCGAACATCGCCAACATCGAAGTGACCGGCAACATGCTGCAAAATCAGGCTGCCATGCTGGCGCATCTGGCGACGAGCGGCGATGACGACGCCTTGGCGGCGGCGGCGGCCGTGACCGAGAACCTGGGCCAGCTTCAGGTGCCGAGCGGCCCGGCCATTACGGATGGGATGGCCGCGCTGCGGCGCATGTGCCCGGAGGGGTGAGGGGGCTGTCTGCCCCCGCGCCTGGCGGCGCTGCCCCGAGGATTTTTTGGGGAAAATGAAAGGGTCGGAGGAAAGGCTGGACAGCTCCGCTCTGTTTTCTCTGCCAGTGTTCTGTGATATTTCATGCTCATGCTGAACCCGTTCCGATCCCTTCTTGAACTCAGAGGCCGGTTCATCGCGAGTCGGAAAAAGCGCGAAAGCTGGGAAGAGCGCGTGGTCGATCCGATCTTGGCGAGCGGCCACGACCAACTCTTGACGGAGGTATATCGGCATCGCTCCCGAGCCGCATTGCTCTCGCTCCTGATCGGCATCTTCCCCCTTGTCGCTTTGGTTGCTTACGTTGTTTGGGATCTCAGCTTGCTCACCGATCGCACGTTTTACACGATAGTAGCTTTATGTGCTTTCGGCACATTCTGGACAGTCCGAGAGACCGTATATCATGCACGCCAGCACACAGCTAAATTAGAACTGTGGCTCGAAGGAAACCAAACATTCTTGTAGGGGGCTGTCTGCCCCCGCGCCTGGCGGCGCTCCCCCGAGGATATTTCAGGGAAGATGAAATGCAAAAAGGCCAAGCCCCGGAGGGCCTGGCCGTTGCAGCCGCCCTACTCGGGGCGGCGCTTGAGGGTGATCCCGACCTTCAGGAAGCCGAGGTTGATCGAGATCGTAAGGCTGAGGTCGATTGCGCGCAGCAGCTTGCGGATGGCACGGAGCCGGCGAGCGGCGATGCGACGAAGTTTGATGGAACGCTTGCGAATGAATTTCATGGTCTGTCTCCTGATTGAAAAAACGAGGCTCGGTGACACGGCGGGAAAGGCGGGCCGTCAACACGCGCGCAGCGCCCCGAAGGGCTTGGTGTTGACGGCTCGCCGCGCCGTGTAGAGTGGCCGCTGTTTTTCAAGGAGGCAGACCCTGCACCTTCGCAGGGGGTCCAGTGTCGCATTGCCGCTTGTCGGCGGTTCGGAGCTGAAGGCTGTGAAGCGCGATCGGCCGCCCTCTCGATGGGGGCGGCCGATTGGTCGGGGCGCAGCGCCGCGCCCGAAGGGCAGGCGGGCCGCGAGGCCCGCCCGGGCGGTCAGCCCGCCTGTTGCCGCTCCATCTGCTTGCGGATCATGTGGGCCAGGTTGGAGAAGTTGTCGCAGGCCAGCTTCACGCCGTGGCGGGTTTCGCCGCTATTGGTCTCGTAGCTCTCGGAGCGGATGGTGCCGGTCGCACGAACCAGGTCGCCTTTGACGGTGTTTTCCTTGACCCATTTGATGACGTTCTCGTTGAAGATGCTCACGTCGTTCCAGAAGGGTTTCGACTGAAAGTCGCCGTGATTGTCCTTGCGGCCATACTCGGCGGCGATGGAAACCCAGAGGACGCCGTTGCCTTCCTTGATCTGACCGACCCGACCGATGATTTCGAACTCTGCGAAGGTATTCATTTTTAGTCTCCTTGGTATCTTAGTGTTTCGATGAAAAACGGTCATGCTGGTCCTCGATGCGATCAAACCAAAAATCGGAGGGTCCGCAAAGCGGAAACCGATTTTTTGATTGAAGGGCGGGGCGTTAGCCCCGGACGGTCGCTAAGAGAGGAACAAGCAATGTTCCGTTTGAGAAACACGGGCCAAGGAGACGGGTGAATACCTGGGTTGCACGAATTTCAGTGTCGGTTCCAGATCAAGGAAGGCAGCGGCGTGTGGATCTCGACAGAGGCTCGATTCATACTGCAAGGACAATCACGGCGACGGTCGAAACCTGGGGCGACGGATGCTCATCTGCGCAGCGGCAAATGGGTCAAGGGAAACCCGATGGCGGCCTAGCGACAACTGGCACAGGAACGGAAGAGGGCAGAGCGGCTTGCTAAACTGGCGGCGAGAAACTGGATCGAGACGCGGACGACATGCGCGACGCAGGCGCTTGTTTGGAGTTGCGGCAACAGGTGCGATGATCGTCGCGGCCTTGCTGTCGATCGACACCGGGACGGCGGCGGAGCCGATCAATCCGGCTTCAGTCTATGTGATCGACGGCGACACGATTCATCTGGGCGGTGAGCGGTTCCGGCTGGTCGGTCTCGACACGCCGGAAACCTACGATCCGCAATGTGCATATGAAAAGGCGCTTGGTGACGAGGCGACGAGGCGCTTGCGCGAGCTGATCGGCTCGGGCGAGCTGGTGGAACTGATCGTGTTGCCGGGCCGTGACCGATATGACCGAGGGCTTGCGCGGCTTTACATCGGTCGTGCGGACGTGGCCGGTATCCTGATCGGGGAAGGGCTGGCGCGGGAATACAATGGGGGCAGGCGGCAGGGCTGGTGCTGACGGCCAAGCCGCGAAGCGGCCCCTGCGCGGGTAGCGCAAGGCCGGTGCGGCGGGGCGCAGTCCCGCCGCACCGGGCATCACCCTCGACGCGGCCCCTTTCGGAACCATCCCATGACGATAATCGTGATGCCGATGGCGAGCAGGTAGAGAACGGCAATCATCCAGATCAGCATGAACGCCTCGCCAAGCTGCCGGGTGAATGTCCGTTCCGCGCCGAACAGGAAATGCTCGGACCCGCTCATGGCCCATCCCATGACGATGCCGAATCCGAGGGCAGGCAGGAACACAGTCAGGAAGGCCAGCATATAGCGGTTGATCGTCGGTCGCCCGCCGCGCCAGCAGGCCCGGACGACACGGCCCGGCCGAAAGACGATCTCGGCCATGCGATACTGAAGCAGATCGAGTCTATCCTTGAAGGTGGTTTCGTCGTCGTCGTGCATTTTCGTCCTGAATGTCGGTCCCTGGAAAAAAGAGGCCCCGCGCGAGCGGGGCCAGTGTTATCCTCACCACAAGGATATTCTCAAATAGCTGGCCTGCCCGGCGTCAAAGATGCGCGCGGCGGCTCCGAATTTCGTTCGACAGGTTGGCGGCTTGCGCAAAGCACCCGAAGGCGATGGCTGTGCCGATCCAGTAAATCAGATTGGGGACGTTGAACCCCGCGAAGAACGCGATGCAAGCGGCGATCACGAAGGCCGCGCCAGCAGCTCCGACAAAGAACCAGTTCCACATCTTGCCGATCAGATCGGCAATGATTTCTTCAGCGTGAGCGCGGCGATCAAACATCTAAGTTCTCCTTTAGTTCCAGTCGTAGCACAGTAGATCAGCTCTCGCCAGCACCATGAATATCCCTCAGAACAAGGCCAGTTGCTCGGGCTGTGGTCGAATACCGACGCGCCCGCGTGGGTCAATGATCCAGCCGTCGCCGTCGCGCAGGATGCTGGCGTCAGGTCCGTGCTGGTCGATGAAGACGCGATCCGCCTCCACCTTGCGGCTATGATGAAAGTCGCTCGCCATGTGTCCGCTCGGGCGGCGGCACCAGACGCCGGGCGCTCTGCCGCAATCGGGGCAGCGCACGGCAAGGACCGGATGACGGTGGGCGGTGAAATCAGGCATGGGCGTTCTCCAATTCTCCGAGGCGAAGGAATAGCTGCGAGGCCAACACGCGATCCTGGGCGGCGCGGTCGCGATCCTTGTTCTTCGATGCCGCCAGTTGAAGATGGTGATAGGCTGCGTGACGTTCCGCCAGCGGGTGACGGTCAGGATCGGCGGCAATCTCCCGCGCCTTGAGGATCGTCACGATCAGGTCAGATGAAGCGAACAGGTTCGCGATCCTCGCGCCCGAGGCGTCGGTGCGCGACAGCGGGAAAGGCGGGCGTTTCAAGTCGATCCTGCCTTGGCTGTAGCTGTGCAGGACGCTCAACAGATAAGACGGGTCGGCGGGGTATGGGGCGCAGTCCCATGCCCGCCGCACGGCGCGGCGCTCATCGCCGGGCAGGGCGTCGATCTGGCGGCGGGCTTCATGCCACTTCTCTGCCCTTGCGCGACGGTCCCTGACTTCCTGTTCGGACCATGCCTGTGCGCGGTCTGCCATAACGCGGTCCTCGCTCGGCTGTGCCTCGGCAATCTGATCGGCCAGCAACGGAAGGGCCTCACGCTCAAGGCGCTGTTTCCGGCGCAGCGCGGCCCGCTTGCGGGGCGTGTCGGTGAACGGGTGGCGGGGTGAACGCTTGCATCTCATGGGAACCTCCATCGGTGGGCGGGGCGCTGACGCCCCGCCCTCGATCTCACTTCATGCCTTCGGGCAGCCATGCGCCGATCTTCGCGGCCTGCTCGTCTGTGACGCCGAGGGCGCTGCGCAGATCGTGGTCGCCACGGAACAGGGCTTCCAGCTTGTCGGCCTTCTCGCCCTTTTTCAGCTTGGCGAAGCTGGTGGCGGTCGGGTGATCGTCGGACAGGTCCAGCAGATCGCGCCACAGATCGTTGAGATAGGGGCCACCGACGCGGGAAAAGAAGTTCGCCGCATTGGGGGTCCAGACTTCGCGGATATTCGGCTGCGTCTCCTTGTCGATCATCGCGGCCAGCTTCTCGTCGCCGCCCCGATATTGAGCGGCAAGGAACCGGACCAGTTCACCGCGCACATGCTCCGGGCCTTTCTTGCGAAACGCGCGGAAGGATGCGCCAAGGTCTTTCGCATCCCACATATCGCGCGGCGGGTTGCTGGTCAGGCGCTCGTCAAGGGCATAGCCCTCAGCCTCGGTCGAAGGCCAGTTCGGAACCTCGGTCGTGGCGATGCCAAGCGGATCGTTCCAGCGCAGGGCGTGGCTCAACTGGTAGGCCAGAAGGTCAATCAGCAGATCGGGATCGCGCAACACCGCATGTTGCCGTGCGCCCTGTGCGACACGGGACAGGTCGTCGCGCAGCTTCTGGCTGATGGGGGATTTCGGCTCGGCCTCGGCGCTCGAATGGCTGGACTTGCGCAGGAAACCGGCCTCGATGGCGGCGGCTCGGTCCTCGCGCGTCACCAGCCCCTCGGCGGTCTGAACCTCGCCGCTCTGGTTGACGTAGACAAGGACGCCCGAAACGGCCTTCTGTTCGGCGCTGAATGCACCATCCAACACGGCTTGCAGCGCCGCCAGTTCGGCCTCACCCTCGGCGTCCAGAACCTCACCTTCGGCCAATTCCGCCAGTTCGTCGTAACGCTCTGACTGCTCTTCGGTGAGCGTCCCTTCATCCCGATAGATGCGGTCCAGCTTCCGTTCCTCGATCTCGTAGTAACCGAGATAGGTGGTGTCCATCGCCTCGGCCCATTTCCAACCGTCGCCGGTCAGGGCCTCGGCGGTGGCATTCAGCTTCGCCTTGAACAGTTCGTCCAGCAAGGCAACATCATCGAAATAGGTCTGATCTGCGAAAAGGTCGCCAGTGACGCGCCCGCCCTCGGCCTCGTAAGCCTCAAGGCCAACAAACTTCACGCGCCGATCCGTGCTGCGCACCGAGTCCGGTTTGAGCATCTGCTTGATCTGGTGATCGCTGTAGCCCTCGCCCCGCACCTTTTCCAGCACGGCCAGCGTGTTCGCCTCGTCCTCGCTGACGGTGAAGGCGGCGGCGTTCGACAGGGTGATTTCCCCGGCCTTCAAGGCGTCCAGAACCGACACCGGCAGGCTTGCCAGCTTCAAGCGGCGATAGACGTGCTTTTCATTGACGCCGAACGCGATGGCGATGGAGGGAACCGGAACGCCCCGCTCGGCCATGCTGCCATATTCGCGGATTTCATCGGCGGCATGGGGTTGCTCGCGGTGGTGGTTCTCGCTCGATGCCCAAATCTCGGCGGTCGCCTGATCGGGCGCGATCTTCACGGAAACCGAAGCGAAGCGCGGATCGTCTTGCAGCAGAGCCAGGGCGCGAAGCCTCCGGCCTCCGGCCACGATGCCAACCTTGCCGGTTTCATCGCGCAGCCCTGCGAGGTTCTGGATCAGGCCAAGCTGGCGGATATTCTCTGCCAGTGCCTCGATCCCCTCGGGGCTGAACACAGTGCGCGGGTTCAGGTCGGAAACATACAGATCATCGAAGGGAACCTGTTCGATGGGGGCGATGATCGTCTCTTGCTTTGTCATGGGTCTTATCCTTGTCGTGTGGTGAGTTTTTGTGTTATCGGTGCCCCAGCCCTGACGGGCTGAGGCGAGGGGGCTTAGATGGCCCCGTGCTGGATCAGGAAGCGGCGTCCGATGCCAAAGTGATCGCCCTTCCTGAGAAGCGCCCAAGCCTCGGCAATGCGGCGCTTCATGGTTTCATTGCTCATTGATTTCACCTTCCTTTCCGTTGTGGTGAAGGGGTGGGAGAGGCGCTTGCCGCCCCTCCCTTGGGCCTGCTCGACAGGCCAGCCTCGGCGCGGGGCAGGGAGAGGCCCCGCAACCGAACTCAGTATTCCTCGGGCAGAAGGATGGTCAGCACGCGGCGGGTCTTGGTGGTGTCCGCGCAATCGTCGGAACCGAACTCATAGCCCGCGTCGTAGAGGTCGATTTTCCAGTAAAGCCGAACCTCGCGTTCGCCTTCGGCCACGGTGAAGATGCCGAAATCGTGGGTGCCGTAAGGGTCGTTGTCCTCGGTGAACTCGGAAAACTGCATGACCGCGACCATGATCGCCACTTGTGCCTCGTGCGACAGTGCGGCCACGCCGCGCGTCATGACGATCTGGCCGGGAACGGTGAAGTCAGCGCCCCATGTGGTGCGGAACTGGTCGTTTTGCTCTGCGATCAGCGCGACACGCGCCGCCTCGACAGCCGCATCTGCGGTGTTTTCCGAATGAATATCAGCCATGTCTGGCCTCCTTGTGGTGATGCCCTATCCGGTCTGGTGCCGAAAATTGGGGCGGGGTTTCTGGCGAGGACCGCTGCAAGCGGCCCTCTCCTGAAAGCCTGCCTCCCGGCGAGGGCAGGAGGGGGGCCC
>JAUIDM010000510.1 GCA_030428915.1 Alphaproteobacteria bacterium
ATCCTCGGCTGGGGCTTCGCGCCCTGGTCGGGCGGGCCATTCTCGTGGCTCGACATCATCGGAGCAGAGCAGGCCGTGGCGATCTGCGGCGGTTTGGAGAACCGCTATGGTGCGCGCTTTGCGGCACCCAAACTGTTGCGCGATCTGGCGGCAAAGGGTGAGACCTTCTACGGGCGCTTCACCGTGACCGCAAAGGCCGCCTGAACCGGCGGGGTGTGGGGGTTTAACACCCCCACACCCCCCGTGAGGTATTTTCAAACAGAAGAAGGGGACGGGTCGAAGCTGTAGCCGAAACGATCAATGTCCGCGGCGCAGATTTCGGCGACAATACCGGCGTCGCGATCACTGTAGTAACCGCGCCAGTCGCGGTTTCGTTCGGAGGCATTTGCAGACGCAAGCGGGACGAGACGGAAGCCGAGATGAGCCTCGAAAGCGGTCACGTCTTCGTCGAAATGTTCGAGCCGGATGAAGAGGTCGCAACGCTCTACTTCCTCGAAGGTTTTCATATAACTTCCATACGGATGCGCGGCAAAGCTCGCGCGTGTTTCTGGCGTGTTCAGGAAGGCGCTGAAATCGAGCTCTTTCGCCAGCGTCACGGCAGGATGGGTAAAACGTTGTGCCCGCAGCCAGTGGTAATAGCTGACAATCCGGTCCCAGGGATTGCGCACCAGCGTCAGCGTGAAGAAGTCGGCGATCTCCTCATCGGTGGCAAGCCCCCGTATATCGGCGAGCTTGGAGTGTTTCCAGAGCCGCCCTGCGGTCCCGACCCCTTTCAACCTGCCCTTGCGCGACCTAGCCTTCGGTGTGTCGCCGACGAAGATATCATCCTTCATCGCCCGGGCCTCCAGTGCCAGGGTCAATGCCGTGCCCCCGGTCTTGGGGATATGGATGAAGATATAGCGGCGCCCGCGCGACAGGATCATGGAGGCGAGACTATCGCCCCCGCAATGCGATGATAAGCCCCGCGGCAAAGATCATGACGATGCCCCAGACCGCCGTGACGGCCAGCACATCGCCCCAGATCATGTAGGCCCAGAAGGCCGAGGCGGGCAGGATGACGTATTCGAAGATCGCCACCCGGCTCGCTTCGGCCACCTGATAGGCCTTGATCATCATGCCGACGCCCAAAAGCGAGCCTGCGGCCTGAACGAATGTCCAGAAAAGAAAGGTCGAGGACGGCCCGACCGCGCCACGCAGAATGAACCCGTCCGCGCCTTGGGGCACCTGTTGCGGCCAGACCGCCAGGACGGTCATGCCGATCAGCCCGAAGATGCCAAGTGTTGCGAAAAAGCCGGTGAGAAGGGTTTCGGCCGTTTCGCCTGCGCACCATTGCCGCGTTGCGATATTGCCAAGCGCATAAAGCGCGCCGGCACCTATTGGCAGAAGCGTCAGCGGACTGAGAAATGTCCCCTGCCCCGGTCCGAGAACAAGAACCGCGCCGCAGAAGCCCAGAATCACCGCAAATATTCGGTAAGGCCCCAGCGGTTGGCCGAAGGCAAAGCGGGCGATCAGAAGGGTGAAGATCGGCGCCGTAAAAAGGCCGGCGGCAACCGTGGCGACCGGCAGGAAGGCGAGGCAGCCGAAGTAGACGATCATCGCTGTACCGTGCAGCATGCTCCGCCCCGCGACCGCGGCCCAGCGGCGGGGCCTTAGCCGCCAGCCGAGGGCCAGCGCGACCCCGCCGAGGATCACCAATCCCATGGCCGTCCGGGTTGCGAAAAACTGCCAGAGACCGGCATCGCGGGCTATCAGTTGCACATAGTTGTCGGTAAACCCGATCGCCATGGCGTAGCCAAGGATCAGGAATGCCGCGAGGATGGTTCGGCTGGTGCCGAGAGGCTGGTCTGCTGTCGTCATATTGCTACAGAATGTCGAATCCCGGTTCCCTTGAACCCGTGACGGCGGCAATAATCGCGCCGATTAGCGACATCAACGGTCGGGGAGGACTGCGAATGGGCTGGATGGCGGACGAAACCGGGCTCGGGCGGAATGCCGCGAATTTCGTTGCCCTCACACCCTTGTCGTTCCTGGCGCGCGCGGGCGATGTCTTCGCCGATCAGACCGCGATCGTCTATCGCGGCACCCGCCGGAGTTATGCCGAATACCGCGACCGGGTCGGCCGGCTGGCCTCCGCCCTTGTTGCGCGGGG
>JAUIDM010000121.1 GCA_030428915.1 Alphaproteobacteria bacterium
GCGCGGAACCGTTGTTCTCGGAGCAGACCGCAATTCAGAAACACTCGACGCGATGCGCCGAACGCTGGGAGATACCTTCGTGCCATTGTGCCGGGATCTTGCAGACCCAGCTGCACCGGTCGAGATCGCACGCTGGATCGCCGAGGACCATCCCCGTTTCGCTGGCTTGATCTGCAACGCAGCGGGGCCTGCCGACCTGAAGGGCGCGGAACCCGTAGCATCGTCGCGCCACATCTTCGGACCGGCCGCCCTTGCCGGTTTGCTCTGGCCGGTGTTGAGCGCCTCCCGGCGGAACGTCTTCGCGCTTCTGCTGCCACCGGGCAATCTTGCAGGTAATTTCGCACAGATGGCTTCGACCCTTCGGATGCGGGCCTGGAATGCCGGGCATCGGACAGGTGTTACAACCGTGACTATCGCCCCAAGGCTGTTGGAAAGCCGGCCTGCCGTTCGAACCAAGGCAGCCGAACGCATCCTGGCGGCAATTGATAATGGCAGGCCGCATATGCGTCTGCGCAATCCTTGGGTCCCTGCCACCTTGGTGGAGGGTCCAGGGCCCAGTATCCGCTACGCCGACGGAAGCGCCCCTTAGATCAGACCCTGGGCCCGGAACAGGGCCTTGACGTCCGTCTCTGGCCGCGCGCCGAAATGACTGATGACCTCTGCTGCCGCGATGCAGCCCATTCGGCCCGCCTTGGCCAGCGACTGTCCGGTGGCAAGTCCGTAAAGAAACCCCGCCGCGAACTGGTCGCCGGCACCCGTTGCGTCGACCGGAACCACGCGGTGCACCGGCACCTCGGCCCGTTCCTCGCCACGCAGAATGACGACATCCGCCCCGGACCGCGTGCAGACAATCAGCGGGCAGTCCGCCTGCGCCTGCTTCAGCGCCGCTTCAAGATCTTCGGTCTGGTAGAGCGAGCACCACTCATGCTGATTGCCGATCACGTAGTCCATCTGGTCATGCACAAGTCTGCGGAAATCAGCACGATGCCGGTCGACACAGAACGGGTCGGAAAGCGAGATCCCCGCCTTGCCGCCACCCCTGTGGCAAGCCTCGGCGGCCTTGAGGAATGCAGCCTTGCCCTGATCCTTGTCGAAGAGATAGCCCTCAAGGAACAGGTAATCGGCGGCCTTCACCACCTGTTCATCCAGATCCTCCGGCCCGAAATCCGCGCCCGCACCCAGATAGGTATTCATCGAGCGTTCGCCGTCACGGCTGACAAAGATCATCGAGCGTGACGTGGGAAGGTCCGCCGCCGCCGAGGGCGGGTTGGGGAAATCGGTTCCCTCCGCCTCCAGCGACTTGGCGTAGAAGCGGCCCAGGGCATCGTCCTTGACCTTGCCGACGAAAGCCGTCGTGAGCCCCAGATTGCCCAGTCCCGCCAGCGTATTGCCGACCGATCCGCCGGGGGCCTGCGTCCGTTCCTTCATTGCGGCATAAAGTGTCTCGCCCCGCTCGCGGTCGACAAGCTGCATGATGCCCTTCTCGATCCCCATCCAGTCGAGGAAATCGTCGTCGCATTGGGTAAGCACGTCGACGATGGCATTACCGATTCCGACAACCTGATACTTGGTCAAAGGGTCTTCTCCTCGTAGGGGCAAAGATCACGGATATGACAAGCGCCGCATTTCGGCTTGCGGGCAACGCAGATGTAACGGCCGTGCAGGATCAGCCAGTGATGGGCATGCTGCTGGAACTCGGCTGGGATATGGTCCTCGATGGCGCGCTCCACCGCGTCCACATCCTTGCCCGGCGCGATGCCGGTCCGGTTGCCGACGCGAAATATATGAGTGTCGACCGCCTGCGCCGGATGGCCGAACCACATGTTCAGGACCACGTTCGCCGTCTTGCGCCCGACGCCGGGCAGCGATTGCAGGGCTGCACGGGACGAGGGCACCTTGCCGCCATACTCGTCCACCAGAATGCGGCTGAGCTTCATCACGTTCTTCGCCTTCTGGCGGAAGAGGCCGATGGTCTTGATATGCTCGATCAGACCCTCTTCGCCCAGGGCCAGCATCTTCTCCGGCGTATCGGCGATGTCGAACAAGGCCCGTGTTGCCCTGTTCACCCCGGCATCCGTGGCCTGCGCCGAAAGAGCCACTGCGACCACAAGCGTATAGGCGTTCACATGCTCCAATTCCCCCTTCGGCTCAGGCTCAGCCTCGCGGAAGCGGGTGAAGATCGCGTGGATCGTATGATAATCAAGCTGACGCGCCATGCATGCGGTATGCAATGGTCGGGCGCGCGAGGCAAGCGCGTACAATTCGAACGATTTCACCGTCCCGCGTTAACCAGGATTTCGGAGCCGGCGGCCAACCTGCCCCCATCGGCAAGGAGGCGTCATGGTTTCACCCTGGCAATACCCGTTCGGCTCAGCGCCTGCAGGCTTTGCCCCGGGCACCGGGATCGCCACCGACCTGGGTGAGGTGGCTGCCGAAGACCTTGTGGCGGGTGACCGAGTCCTGACCATCGACAACGGCTACCAGCCGCTGATCTGGTCCGGCCCGCTCCCGACGCTTCAGCGGCAGTGGCCGGCGCGGATACGGATCGAACCGGACAGCTTCGGCACTGGGCGTCCGCGCCGCCCCCTCGAACTGGGGCGCTGCCACCGAATACTGCTCGCCGGGCATGCCGTTGCCCTGCGCACAAGCGAACATGAAGCGATCGCAGCTGCTGATCATGTTGCTGACCTCATCAGCCCGGGCGGTTCCACGCTGCCACCCGATAGCCGCCTGCATCACATGCTCCTGCGCGACCACGAGTTGATCCTGGCCAACGGCGTTTGGTGCGAGAGTTTGTTTGCCGATGCAAACTGGTTCGACAGCTTGCCAGCTGCGTTCGGCGGCATGCTTCGCAACCAGATCGGAGCGCCGCATCAACAAGCGGCACGGCGCTGCCTCGCCCATCATGAAACTGCTGCAATTCTCAGCCTTCCATCCAACCGTGACGGCTTCGCCGCATTACCCCATCAAGCCGCATGATCCGGGTCGCACGCGCGCGCCCGCTCGCCTATCTTCTTGGTCAAGGAGATACGTTCATGCTCAACGAACCCATTGACGACCGCTACCACTATGGCGTCATTGCTCGCGCCCTCACGCTCATCGACGCCGAGGGTGGCACGGCAATGACTCTCGACGATCTGGCGGCACGCCTGTCGATGAGCCCCGCACATTTTCAGCGCATTTTCTCTCGCTGGGTCGGCGTTTCTCCCAAGCGCTACCAGCAATACCTGACCATCGACCTCGCGCGACGGCTCCTTGCCGAACGCCACACCCTGCTCGACACTGCAGCCGAGACGGGGTTGTCAGGCACCGGGCGCCTGCACGATCTCTTTCTGAGGTGGGAGGCGATGAGCCCCGGAGACTATGCACGGGCAGGCGCAGGGTTGACGATCCGCTATGGCTGGTTCCCCTCGCCCTTCGGCGAGGCGCTGGCGATGGGCACCGAACGCGGTCTGTGCGGCATGGCCTTCGCAGACGAATGCGGACGTGAGGCCGCCTTCGCCGATCTCAAGGCGCGTTGGCCCCGTGCCCACTTCGACGAGGCCCCCGGGAAGATAGAAGCCTGGGTTGCCGCAGCCTTCGCACAGGCGGGCGAGACGCGGTTGCATCTGATCGGCGCGCCCTTTCAGATAAAGGTCTGGGAAGCGCTCATGACGATCCCTTCAGGCCATGTCAGCACCTATTCCGATATTGCGGGCGCCATTGGTAATCCGCGTGCCGTGCGTGCCGTCGGTACGGCGGTCGGGCGCAACCCGGTCAGCTGGCTCATCCCCTGCCACCGCGCGATCCGCAAATCCGGCGGGCTCGGCGGTTACCATTGGGGCCTGCCGGTCAAGCGCGCAATGCTGGCATGGGAGGCCGCACGGGCGGAGGCCGAAGGCGCCGCCTGATGCGCGAAAAGCTGCCGGAGGCCGATTTCTGCACAAGCGTTATTGCCTAACAGCGCGTAATCTCGCAACTAGCACGCAGACAACAATTCGGAGCAGCTTGCATGACAACGAAATCCATCATGATCGCGGGGGTCGCGGCAGTTCTGGCGCTCTCCGCCTGTACGCCGGTCAACGAATACAATGCCGATCCGAACGCGCGCACCAAACAAGGCGCGTTGACCGGTGCCGCACTTGGCGCCGGTCTCGGCGTGCTGACCGGTGAAGGCGGCAAGGACAAGCTTGACCGCGCCGTGGTCGGCGCTGCAATCGGTGGCCTTGCAGGCGGCGTGATCGGCAGAAACCTCGACCGCCAAGCGGCCGAGCTTCAGGCCCAGATCAGCGACAGCCGCATCCGCGTGATCAACGAGGGCAATCAGCTTCGCGTCGTGATGCCCGAAGGTATCCTGTTCGCCGTCGACAGCGCGGCGGTCAACGGATCGGTCCAGAACGACCTTTACGCAGTTGCTGACAACCTGAACCGCTACCCGAACAGCCGGGTGGAGGTGATCGGCCATACCGACAACACCGGTTCGGCTGCCTACAATCAGGACCTGTCGCAGCGCCGCGCGATGGCCGTTGCCGCGATCCTGCGCAATGGCGGTGTCTCGGGTGGCCGTATCGCCGCCTATGGACGCGGCGAAGATGCGCCGATTGCATCGAACCTCACGCCGGAAGGACGCCAGCAGAACCGCCGGGTGGAAATCCTCATCATTCCGACACGGTAACGGCAGAACCGAGGCTTGCGGAGGCCGGGCGCATCGCCCGGCCTTTTTCGTTGTGTCGGCACCGACGTGGTCATATATCTTGACCAATTGACAAGGACCGCCATGACCTTTCGAAAGATCGATCCTGAAAAGCTCTCCAACTCCGTTGTCCGCCAGATCGAAGGGCTGATCCTGCATGGCATCCTGCGCCCCGGTGAACGTCTGCCATCAGAGCGCGAAATGTCCGAACGGCTGGGCGTTTCGCGGCCATCGCTGCGCGAGGCGATCGCCGAGTTGCAGGACGCCGGGTTGCTGACGGCGCGCGCCGGATCGGGCGTCTTCGTGGCAGAGGTGCTGGGCTCTGCATTCTCGCCCGCGTTGACCAAGCTCTTCGCAAGCCACGATGACGCCGTCTTCGACTATCTCGACTTCCGACGCGACCTTGAGGGGCTTGCTGCCGAGCGCGCCGCCCGGCTGGGGTCTGACACCGATCTCAAGGTCATTGCGGCGATCTTCACCCGGATGGAGGCAGCGCACCAGAAACGCGACCCGTCGGATGAGGCGAATCTCGACGCGCAGTTTCACATGGCAATCATCGAGGCCAGCCACAACGTGGTGATGCTGCACATGATGCGGTCGATGTTTGACTTGCTTCGGCAGGGCGTCTTCTACAACCGGCAGGTCATTTTCAAGCAGCGCTTGACCCGTGGCGCCCTTCTGGATCAACACCGCACGATCAACGATGCCATTCAGGCGCGTGAGCCGGAAGCCGCGCGTGCAGCCGTCGAGACGCATCTGATCTTCGTGCGCAATGCTCTGGCGGACGATCTCAAGGCCAGCAGAAACGAAGCGGTTGCGCAGTTGCGCTTCGAGCATGAACGCGGGCGGTAGCCCGGCTCTTACCCACAAGGTCATTCAGTATTCGGTGATGATATCGGCCGCGCGCCAGCTTGGCAGCAGATCGCCGGAATCGCCCATAGACGGCACCGCGCCCCTGGCTGCCTGCCGTAACAGAGCTGAGCGCCGGGCAAAGAAAAACCCGGCCAGAAGCCGGGTTCTCACATAGCATTGTGCGGGACACGCTTCTTCAGTGCAAACGCTCTTCGACTTTACCGATAGCGTCGTCGATCAGCTGGTTCTTGTCCGCCGCCGTCATCTGCTTGGCGATCAGGTCACCCGCCGCAGCCACTGCAATATTGACCGCGCTGTTGCGCACTTCGCGGATCGCAGACGCCTCGGCAGAAGCAATCTGGTCCTCGGCTGCAGCAAGCCGACGGGTGATGGAGGCCTTGAGGTCTTCCTTGGCCTGTTCGGCCGCGGCCATCGCCTCGCGCTTCGCGGTTTCAACGATACGCTCGGCCTGCTCCTGCACTTCCTTCTGCTTGCGCTCGTAGGACGCAAGGATGGAGCGCGCCTCGTCATGCAGGGCCCGCGCCTCGTCGAGGTCGGACTTGATGCCCGCCGCGCGCTTGTCAAGCATCCCGCCCAGCAGCGACGGAACCTTGAAATAGACCAGCACACCGATGAAGAGCAGGAACGCGACCGTCACCACGAAGTCAGTGTTGCGGAGCGAGAAGAACGGACCAGACGCCGCCATCGCAGGCGTTGCGGTCAGGGTCAGGAATGTCACGAGTTTCTTCATGCCCTTACCCTTTCAGCCGTGCATTGATCGCCGCCGTCACTGTCTTGGCGTCTGCCTTGGCGCCAAAGGCCGAAACGATGTCGGCTGCGGCCGACTTGGCGACTTCGGCCACGTCTTTTGTGGCATTCGCACGGATCTCCTCGATCCGTTTCGCGGATTCGGCGGATTTCGCGGCAATCTCGGCATCCGCCTTGGCGGTCGCCTTGTCGAGGTCCTTCTGGATCTCGGCCCGCGCCTCGGCGACGATCTTGTTCGCCTCGACCCGCGCGTCGATCAGTGCCTGATTATACGCCTTTTCAGCCTCTTCCGCCTTGACCTTCAGGTCCTCGGCAGCGGCAAGGTCATTGGTGATCGTCGACTGCCGATCTGCCAGAATCCCGCCGATCCTCGGCAGCGCGATGCGTGAGAGGATGAAATAGATGACGATCAGCGCAACCACGAGCCAGAAGATCTGATTCGGGAAGTGCGCGAAATCGAGTTGCGGCATGCCGGTTGCCTGGCCCGCATGTTCTCCCGCGACGCCTACAGCATCAGCAAGCCCCTCGCCCGTGGCGTGGCCCGTGGCTTCGGTCACCGCTTCGGTTGTTGTGTTTGCCATCTCGGCCCCCTCGAAACCCGTTATACAACCCGGATGGGCGCGATTGCACCCATCCGGCCGTAAGGATGGTCAGTCGAGGTTCAGACGGCGAACATCAGAAGGAGCGCGACGAGGAACGAGAAGATCCCGAGCGCTTCGGCGAATGCGATACCGATGAAGAGGGTCGCGGTCTGGCCGGCAGCGGCCGACGGATTGCGAAGCGCACCGGCGAGGAAGTTGCCGGCAACGTTGCCCACCCCCATGGCCGAGCCGCCCATGCCGATACAGGCGAGGCCAGCGCCGATGAATTTGCCGAGAGCTGCTGCTGCTGCGAGTTCCATGTTGATCTCCTTACGATTGGATTAGCAGTGTTGGTGAAAGACCGGTGTCAGTGGTGCGGATGCAGCGCATCCTTGAGATAGACGCAGGTCAGGATGGTGAAGACATAGGCCTGGATGAAGGCCACGAGAATTTCGAGCCCGTACATCGCGGTGATGGCAAGGATCGAAAGCGGCGTAACGGCAAGGCCGACGCCCGAGATCAGCACCAGGGGCGCGAAGGCCGCGAAGACCTTGATCACGGCGTGACCGGCCATCATGTTGCCGGCAAGTCGGATGGAGTGGCTGACGGGCCGCACAAAGTAGGAAATGATCTCGATCAGCGCCAGAACGGGCCTGAGCGCGAGGGGCGCCGAGGATACCCAGAAGAGCGACAGGAAGCCCGCGCCGTTCTTGACGAAACCGACGATGGTCACGGTCAGGAAGACGGCAACGGCCATCACGGCCGTCACGGCGATGTGGCTCGTTGTCGTGAAGGCTTTCGGCAACAGGCCGAGGAAGTTCGAGAAGACGATGAAGCAGAAAAGCGTGAAGATGTACGGGAAGAACTTCAGCGCGTCCTTGCCAGCGACATCTTCCACCATCTTGTGAACAAACCCGTAGGCGAGTTCGGCAACCGATTGGATCCGGCTGGGGATGATGGCGCGGCCACGGGTGCCAAGCACGAAAAGCGCGGCGATCGCCAGAACCGTGATCGCCATCCAGAGCGTCACGTTGGTGGGCGTCAGCATGCCCACGGCATCGCCACCAAAGAGCGGCTTGACGATGAACTGATCCATCGGATGGAAAGTCAGACCTTCGCTATGCTCTGCCGTCGCCACGTCTAATCCCCTTCGTCGCTCGCGGGCTTGCCCGCCGCCTGTGCGTCCTGGATCTCGCGCGCCGTGCGAAGCATCGTCTTCACCCCGGCCACGAAGCCCAGCAATATGAACAGCACCAGAAAGAGCGGCATGGTCCCGAAGACCGTATCCAGCCCGTATCCGATGCCGAAACCGATGCCCAGTCCGGCCACCAGCTCGATCACCATCCGCCAGCCTTGGCTCGCGGCGGAATAATGCGCGTCCGGGCGGGGCTTGGGCGCACCGGCCTTCCGGATCTCCGCAAGCCGTTTCTCAAGCGCCTCCAGACGCTCAGGATCGGGCTCGTCGGACATCAAAAACGCCCCCTCGGACAGTCGCGCGATAGCTAGAGCGCCGGGGCGTCTGAGTCAATGCAAGGATTGGCAGGGAAGTCGGCCTGCAAGTAATTGATTTAAAATGATCTATTGATCTACTCGTTGCCCCGCGAGCCAAACGGAATGATGCCGCTGGGCCAAATCGCGGGTTTTCGGCATATTCAACCCCGCGGTTGAGGATTGCGGGGCGGCGCCCCGCGAAGGTGCCGCACGACACGTCCGTCGATCAGAAGCAGGCCGAGGAATATCAGTGCCATCCCGGCGATATGGGCACGCGTCAGAACTTCTCCCAGGAAAATCACACCAAGCGTGACGGCCGATACCGGGGTGATGAAGGTGATGGTCGAGGTCGTGGTCGCCCCCACCCTCGGCAAGAGCCAGAAGAGCAGGATGAACGATGCCGCCGTCAGCACGAAGCCAATCACGAAGAGCGCACCCCAGGTCGCAGGTTCCCGGATGACAGGGACGCCCTCGGTGAGCAGGGCGACAGGTGCGAGCATCAGCGTTCCGGCCAGAAGCGACCAGGCTGTGATCACCGCCGGATCTGTGCGGCCGAACCGACGGAACCAGTTGACGGCCAATCCGTAACAAAACGGCGCCAGCATGCAGAAGAGGAGCGCGCCGAAGGCGCCGCCTGTTCCCTGTCCAAGTGCCGGAACGGCCAGCGTCACGATCCCCGCGAACCCCGCCGCGACGCCAAGTGACTTCTGCCAGGTCGCCCGTTCTCCGCCCTGCCAGAGATGCGAGACGATGACGACCATGACCGGCGTCAGCGCATTGATTATGCCTGCTTCACCGGAGGTGATGACCTGCTGTGCCGCAGGAAAGATCGTGAGCGGCAATGCGTATTGCAGAAGGCCAAAGATTGCAGCGTCGCGCAGGAAGGCGGGGCTGACCCTTCCGATCCGGCCGCTCACAGCCAGCCAGAGCCAGCATCCGAGTGCGCCGAAGCCGACGCGACCGAGCCCGGTCTGAAAGGGGCCGAGTTCCCGCAGCAGGATCTCGTTGAAGAACATCGACGAGCCCCAGCCGATGCCGAGAACGAATATGAGTGCCCAGTATCGCAGCGGCATGCACACCTCTTCCGCAGGCGGCCATTGAATGCCGCGGCATGGGCGGCGTCCACCCGAAAGATGCGATTTTCGATGGCAATCTGTGCTGACGGGAATCACGAGGCTTGATGATACACTTTCGCCTCGTATCCGGCCGGTCTAATCTGACGCCATGAACCGCCGCACCCCGAGCCTCGATGCGATCTTCGCCGCCCTCGCCGATCCGACCCGGCGCGCGATCCTGATCATGCTGCTGGAAGACGACATGGCCGTGACCGACGTTGCCGAACCTTTCGCGATGTCACTCGCAGCCATCTCAAAACACCTCGTCGTTCTGGCAGAAGCAGGTCTGATCAGCCAGGAACGACGCGGACGGGTCAAATGGTGCAAGCTCGAGCCCGACGCGATGCGTGCGGCGACAGTATGGATCCAGGGTTTCGGCCAGTTCGACCCTGTCGATTTCGACGCGTTCGAACGTTTCCTCGCCACCGAACTTACCGACCAGCCCCGATCTGACTGAGTGCGCGCTTGCGGGCAATCAATCAGATCCGCCGGATGCGATGGGGGCAGGCGTTTCCTCTTTCAGGAGAAGGATCAGAGCGAGTGCGGTCAGGCCCACACCGGCTGCGACGAGCGGCGGCGGCGCGGGTTGGGCGAGCGCGATCTGCCACAGGATCACCCAGGACGGAGTGAGATAGGTATAGGCCATGACCTTGGACGAGGGCAGACGCAGAGTGGCGTATTGAAGCAGAAGGAAAGTGGTCGCGCTGGCGAAGATGGTCGTATAGGCCAATGCCACCCAGACGATCCCGGGCAACGCGGCCCACTCAGTCGCGCGGATTGCACCCCAGCCATAGATCGTCGTCACGATGGACCCTGCGATCAGCATGCCGAAGGTAAAAACCAGCGGGGTTTCACCGCGGTTCAGCCGCCGCACCAGCGGGGTGTAGAACGCATGAGCCACGCAGCCTGCGAAATAGATGGCCTCGCCCCGTCCGACTTCGAACCGCAACAGGGCCGACAGGTCAGCGCGGAAGATGACCCATAGCGCGCCGACAGCGCCGATGGCGAGCGCGAGCGCGATACGGGGAGTCGTGATCTGGCGCAGAAGAAGCCAGCCGAACCCGGCCGAAAGAACAGGCGTCAGGGTAAAGACCGCCGCCGTCGAGACGGCCGGAGCCGTCTTCAGCCCCTCGAACATCAGGATGAAGTAGCTTGCGAAGATCGTGCCCAGCAGCGCGTAGCGCCAGGGTGCCGCGAAAGCCTGGCGCGGCAGGCCCGATGTCACAAAGACAAGCGTACCGATGATCAGCCCGGCGAGCAGGAAGCGCAGGGCCGTGAAGGCGACGGGTGAGATCATGTTGGCCATCAGCGCACCCAGCGAAAACGACCCC
>JAUIDM010000122.1 GCA_030428915.1 Alphaproteobacteria bacterium
TTCGCCCGATCAAGTTGAGTGCCCGCAAGCGGGCACGTGCCTTTTGGCACTTCGTGCGATTTTTCTCCGCTCGGGAGGTATTTGGGAACAGAAGAAGTCGGGTTCAGGCTGCGAAACCCGGCGCGAGCCGCATCTCGCCGGCATAAAGGCCGCGCCTGCTGAGGATCGGGCCGGTCAGGTGGCGGTCGACGACGGGATGGTTGCGGTCAAGCGCACCGACCCGGATCAGAAGCGCGGTGATCGCGGCCTCTGATGCCCGTGTGCCGCCGTCGATAATCTTGAGCGCGATGCCACGTTTGAGTTCGGGCAGGATCGCGACGAAGACCGCCTCGGCCCCGGTCTTGACCGCGACCTTGCCGCCCATCGCCCGCATCAGGTTGGTACAGGCGCGTCCCTCGCCAGCGACAAGCTCGGGATAGGCCGTCATCGCCCTGACGAGGCGCGCAGCGGCGCGGTCGCGCGGCGAACCTTCGGGATCGGCTGCCGCGAAGCGCGATGCCGCGCGCGCCAAGCCATGCATCGTTGTCGCGAAATTCGGGGCCGAGCAGCCATCGATGCCGAAACCGGGCGAGGTCACTCCGGTCACCTCTTCGAACGCGTCGCGCACCGCAAGCTGCACCGGATGGTCCGGCTCCACGTACTCGGTGCCGCCCTTCAGATGCTTGTTCAATGTCAGAAAGCCCGCATGTTTTCCCGAGCAATTGTTGTGCAACTGGCAAGGCGCGGTGTCAGAGCAGATCAGCCCCTTGCGCGCCTCGCGGTCATCCGGCATCTGCGGCCCGCAGCGCAGGTCGGGCTCGCCCAGTCCGATCCCCGCCAGCCAGCTTTCCACGGGACCGGTATGAATGGCCGCGCCATTGTGACTGGCGCAAGCCAGGGCAAGCTGGGCATCTGTCAGTCCGTGAGCCGTGGCCGCGCCACTTTCGATCAGTGGGAGGGCCTGCATCATCTTGCAGGAGGACCGCGGAAAGATGACGGCCTCGGGATCGCCCCAGGCCTCCACGATCCGGCCCCGGTCGTCGCAGACCACCGCGTGTCCGGCATGCAGGCTTTCCAGAATGCCGCCGCGCCAAAGCTCAATCATCGGTATCGCGGACATGTGAGTCTCCGTTGCGCGATTTTCTGCCGCCGGGGCTTTTCCCACTGGCCGGGTTTAAGCTAAGACGTGCATATCGAGTTGGAAAGCGGCCCGCTATCCGAAAAGCCGCAAAGGCGGTGAGCGGTGTTGCAGAGGCAAACAGCTGGAGGCTGTGGACGGATGACATCACGGATGATGCGCGCGGCTGGCGCGGCTATGCTGACGGTGGCACTGGCGCCGGGCGCGATCGCCCAGGTTTCGACCAACCGGGTTGCGGCGGAAACCGCATGGAGCGTCTTTGTCGATGGCGACCCCAAGGAGTGCTGGGGCGTATCGGCACCGACGGAGACGGTGAATACGCGCGACGGGCAGGCTGTTTCCGTGCGGCGCGGCGACATCCTGCTCTTCGTGACCTATCGGCCGGGCGCGGCGGAAGGCGAGGTCACCTTCACCGGTGGCTATCCGTTCAAGCCGAATTCCGTGGTGAAGATGGATATCGGCGGCACGAACTTTGATCTCGTGACCCATGGGGATGCGCCCGAATGGGCTTGGTCCGGCTCTCCAGACGATGACGCCAAGATCGTCGCGGCGCTCAAGGCCGGCTCTTCCGTCGTTCTGAGAGCAGAATCGAGCCGCGGCACGAAGACGCAGGACACGTTTTCCCTGATCGGGATCAGCGCAGCCCTCGACGAGGCCGCCAAGCGCTGTGCGGGCTGAACCGGCGCCCCGACGGCGATGCCGGGTGCCGGTCGCAGGCCGTCCTATCCTGCGTTCAGGAAACAGGCGACACTGGTGGCCAGTTCCTCGCCCGTCATCTCCCTATTGAAGAATTCCACAAAGCCGGTTCCGGGCAGCATCAGATAGGTCTGGGTCATGTGATCGACGAGATAGTACTCGTCGCTGACATCGTCTGGCACCTTGTAGTACGTTCGATAGGCCTTGGCGACCGCCGCGATCTGTTCGGCCGAGCCGGTCAGCCCGATCATGCGGGGATGCACGTAGTCGGTCCATTGCTTCAACACGTCGGGCGTATCGCGGCCCGGATCGACGGATATCATGACCGGCGTCACCTCATGCCCCATCTCTTCCAGCGCGTCCACCGCCTCGGCATTGCGCGCCGTATCCGTCGGGCAGATATCGGGGCAGAACGTATAACCGAAATAAACGAGGCTCGGTTTCGTCAGAATGTCGCTGTCAGTGACGGTGCGACCGTCTTCATCAACCAAGGTGAATGGTCCGCCGATCGTTGCGGCGCCTGCCACTTTACCCGTGCGGCACTGCGCATAGGGATCAGACGTGCTGGAACGCGTCACGGCATAGGTCGCGACAAGGCCGATGACGACCACCGATGCAGCGGCAAGGGCGTAGCTTCTGGTCGATACCGGCATGCGAATCTCCTTTGCTTGGCGGCGGCATTGATCGCGCATCCGGTGCCGACTATCAATTCACAAGAGCCGGAATGCGACAACAGGACCTGATATGAGCGAACCGGTGACAGACCCCGCCACCGCCCCACCGGAGGCCGAATTTCCGGCCCGCATCGCCCGCAGCGACTGGGTAAGGCTCCGGACCCTTGTCGTGCTGCGGTGGATGGCGGTTGCGGGTCAGGTCGCGGCCATTCTTGTAGCCTGGCAGGTTTACGACATCGACCTGGACATCACGCTTTGCCTCGCGGTTGTCGGCGCGGCGGTCGCGGTGAACATGATCACGATGTTTGCCTATCCGGAAAACAAGCGGCTGACCGAGGCGGAGGCGATGCTGACGCTTCTGTTCGATACCGCCCAGCTTGCGCTGCTGCTTTATCTTACCGGCGGACTCAACAACCCCTTCGCTTTGCTGATCCTGGCCCCAGCGACGATTGCGGCAACGGCCTTGCAAAGCCGGGCCACCATGTTCGTCGGATCGGTGACCATCGCGCTCGTCTCACTGATCGTATTCTTCCACCGCCCGTTGAAGATGGTCGACGGAACGGCAATCGAGGTTCCCGGCGTCTTTGGATTTGGTTTCTGGCTGGCCATCGTGATCGGGGTCGTGTTTCTGGGGCTTTATGCGCGCCGGGTAGCGTCGGAGATCCATTCCATGGGCGACGCGCTCTTGGCCACGCAAATGGCGCTTGCCCGGGAACAGAAGCTTACAGATCTGGGCGGCGTGGTCGCGGCCGCCGCGCATGAGCTGGGCACGCCGCTCGCGACGATCAAGATGGTCAGCGCGGAACTGGTGGACGAGCTTGGCGATCACCCCACGCTGCGCGAGGATGCCGAACTGATCCGCCAGCAGGCCGACCGTTGCCGGGATATCCTCAGATCCATGGGCCGAGCCGGAAAGGATGACCTGCATTTGCGGTCAGCACCGCTGTCGGCTGTTATCCGTGAGGCTGCAGAACCGCATGCCAGCCGCGGCAAGGCGCTAAAGCTCAGCCTCGGCGACGCGCCGGGACAGGGAGGCGGCCAACCGATCATCCGCCGCCGCCCAGAGATCATTCACGGATTGCGCAATCTGGTTCAGAACGGTGTCGATTTCGCCCACAGCACTGTCTGGATCGACATGACGGCCGGCGAAACCCATCTTTCGGTCCAGATCGCCGATGACGGTGCCGGGTTTCCGGCTCATCTTATCGGCCGCATGGGCGACCCCGTGATCGCACGGTGGCGGGATGACGAGCGCAACCAGCCCGGATATGACGGAATGGGGCTTGGTGTGTTCATTGCGAAGACATTGCTGGAACGCACCGGCGCCCGGCTGACCTTTCAAAATGGAACCGATCCGTTTCTCGCCGAGGATGAACGGCCCGAACGCTGCGGCGCCCTCGTCACCATCACCTGGCCGCGCAAAGCCATCGAGGTCGAAAACCAGAGCGCGCTTGGCGAGAACCGCCACATTGATACATAAAAATTAACTCACACTCGCCAAAAAGTTGATCTGTTAACGCCTCTTTAACCCCTCAAACGAATTCTCCTTTGCAAAGGGCGTAGACCCTGAAGGGAAATGGGTTAGACATGGTGCCTCCAATTGCACTCGCGGCGGGTATCGTCGCAACCTCTTTTGCTGCCGCCGTCGTGGGCTTGCTGCTGATTTCACTGCTCCCGATATCCAAGGCCAAGCGGCTGGCCCGACCCGGCCTGTCCGGACCGGCGGAACAGACGGTGTTTCTGTTTGAGGATCGTGAACTTGTCGATGCTACCGGATCGGCGCGGGCGCTTCTTGACACCATACCCGGCGCTGGTTCGGAGTGGGTCCGCCTGTCGGCCTACCTGTCCGGCCGGGTCCGGGATTTCGACGGGCTTGTCGCGGGCCTTTCCGAACATGGCGAGATTGAGGTTTGGGGCAAGGATGGACAAGACGTCCGGTTGAAAGCTGAATATCTGGGCGAACGTATCCGGCTGACGATCACCGATTTTCGGTCGAAGGGCAGGCGATACTTGTCGACGCCCTCAGCCATCGCGCCCAGGATCAGGAGCTTTCTGCATTGCGGGAAACACTGGAAGCGGCACCGGTTCTGATCTGGCGACAGAATGACGAAGGTGCGGTCGTCTGGGCAAACGGGGCCTACCTGGACCGTGTGGCGGACCAGAAAGATATCGATGCGGACGACATGACCTGGCCAATCCCCGCCCTGTTCAGCGACCGTACCGTGGATGGAACGGCATCGCGCCGCCAGATGCTGCCGAAGACCTCGGGCACGCCGCCGCGCTGGTATGATTGCCACAGCTATCCGACTGGAACGGAAAGCCTGAACTTCGCGCTGCCGGCCGACGCGACGGTCAAGGCGGAAACCGCGCTGAGGGAATTCATCCAGACCCTGACAAAGACCTTTGCGCATTTGCCCATAGGACTGGCCATCTTCGACAGCAGCCGACAGCTTGCGCTCTTCAACCCGGCCCTCGTCGATCTGACCTCGGTCGGGGCCGATTTCCTTTCGGCGCGGCCGACTTTGTTCACCTTCCTCGACTGCCTGCGCGAGGCGCGGGTCATTCCCGAACCCAAGGATTACCGAAGCTGGCGCGCGAAAATGGCCGAGCTTGAGAAAGCGGCCGCATCTGGCCACTACGAGGAGACCTGGACTTTGCCGACCGGCCATACCTACAAGGTCACCGGGCGGCCGCATCCGGACGGCGCGGTGGCGTTTCTCTTCGAAGATATCAGCGCCGAAATCTCGCTGACCCGACATTTCCGGTCAGAGATCGAGTTGGGCCAGGCTGTCGTGAACACGCTCAGCGAAGCCATCGCGGTGTTCTCGCCTGCCGGTGAAATGATCATGTCGAACCATGCCTACGATCAGCTTTGGGGCGTGGAAACCGGCGTGACTCTGGGCACGATCACGATCACCGATTCCATCCGTCTCTGGCAGGGTGCGACCGAGCCGTCACCGATCTGGGGCGATGTGCGGGATTTCGTGACCGCAATTGACGAACGCGCGGAGTGGGATGCCGAGGTGTCGCTGACCACGGGTGACGTCCTTCTGTGCCGGATCGCCCCGCTGACCGGCGGCGCAACCCTCGTGGGGTTTGAGAAAACCCCGCTGCCAGCAACCATCGGCCGCGCGGCCCAGACCGTCGGCCACAGTAAAACCGAGCATGCCAGCGCCTGATCCCGCCATTCGGCTTGCGGGCCGCAGCCCGGGCGCTAAAAGTCGGGTCATGGACAGCGCGGACCCGCCAGAATTCCGGACCGAGATCAGCCTTGCGGATGCAGAGGCGACAGAGGATCTTGCTATATCGCTTGCGCCAAAGCTTCAGGCCGGTGATGTGCTTCTGATCGAGGGCCCGATCGGTGCGGGGAAGTCGCATTTCTGCCGCAGCGTGATCCAGAACCGGCTGGCCGCTTTGGGACGGGCAGAAGATGTGCCCTCGCCCACCTATACGCTGGTTCAGGTCTATGACCTTGAAGGGCTGGAAATCTGGCATGCCGATCTTTACCGGCTGACCTCGCCCGACGACGTGTTCGAACTCGGGCTCAACGACGCGTTCGACCACGCGGTCTGCCTGGTGGAATGGCCCGACCGGCTGGGCGCGGCGGCACCGGAAGGGGCACTGACGCTGCATCTGATGCCCGGCTTGGATCCGGACAGCCGCACAGCAATCCTTTCGGCGCACAATGCGCGCTGGGCGTCGGTGATCTCCGGGCTGGCTGCTTGCGGAAATGGCCCCACATGAAACGGATGGAACAAGAGACAAGGTTTCTGAGCGATGCGGGCTGGGCCAATGCCGCCCGGAAACCCCTTGCAGGGGATGCGTCAGCCCGACGCTATCTGCGCCTGACCATGGCCGGCGGTCGCGCGGTTTTGATGGATGCGCCCCCCGATCACGGCGAAAGCACGGAACGCTTTGCCCGGATGGCACACTGGTTGCGCCAGAGGGGTTATTCGGCGCCCGATATTCTGGCAGCGGACCATCGGGCAGGCTATCTGCTGCTGGAAGACCTCGGCGACGATCTGTTTGCACGTCTCGTACAGGCCGATCCGGTGATGGAGGCCACCCTTTACGCCGCCGCCGTAGACTTGCTCGTTAACCTCCATCGTCATTCCCCGCCGGATTTCGTGGCGCCACTTGACGGCTCCGCGCTCGCCGAACTCGTGACGCTGACGCCAAAATGGTATCTGCCCGGCATCCGTGCCGAGATGAATGAGGATGCCGGTGCGCTTCCCCGGCTCATTGCCGAACTGTCCTCACAGATCGCCGATGGCGCCATGGTCACCAGCCTGCGGGACTTTCACGCCGAAAACCTGATCTGGCTGCCGGAACGGAAGGGTCCGGCCCGGGTCGGGTTGCTCGATTTTCAGGACGCGGTTGCGGCACATCCGGCCTATGACCTCGTCTCGCTACTGCAAGACGCCCGTCGAGACGTCCCGCCCGCGCTGGAGCGCGCCATGCTCGACCGCTATATCGACGCGACAGGCGTGGAGGCCGAATGCTTCCACCCGGCCTACGCCCTGCTCGGCGCCCAACGCGCCCTGCGCATCATCGGCGTCTTCGCGCGTCTGACCCTTCACTTCGGCAAGCCGCATTACCTTGCCTATATGGGCCGGGTCTGGGGTTACCTGCAGCGCAACCTTGCACATCCCGCGCTGACCACGCTCAATGCCACAGTCCGCGAAGGCCTGCCCGAACCGACGCCGGACCGACTGCAACGGATTGAGGAACAATGTGGCCATTACCCAACGCTCTGATGCTCTTCGCCGCCGGTCTCGGCACCCGGATGGGCGCCCTGACCGCCGATCGGCCCAAGCCGCTGATCGAAGTCGCGGGAAAGCCGCTGATTGATCATGCTCTGGCGCTGGCCGACGCGGCGGGGATCGCGCGGACCGTGGCCAACCTGCACTACCTGCCCGAACAGATCCGCACCCATCTGACAGGCCGGAAAATCGCGTTTTCTGACGAAACAGACACTGTTCTGGAAACCGGCGGCGGTCTGAAACAGGCGCTTCCCCTGCTTGGGTCCGGCCCGGTCTTCACGCTGAATACCGATGCGGTATGGACCGGCGAGAACGGTCTTGGCGAACTGCGCCGCGCGTGGGACCCGACCCGGATGGACGGCCTCTTGCTGCTGGTCCCTAAGGCGGCGGCCACCGGTCACACCGGTCCGGGTGATTTCGACATGGACATTGTCGGCAGGCTCCGCCGGGGCCGATCTCACGTCTATACCGGCGCCCAGATCCTACGGACCGACGGCCTTTCAACTATCCCCGACCGGGTCTTTTCCTTGAACCGCCTCTGGGACCGGATGCTGGAAGAGGGGCGGCTGTACGGCTGCGTACATCAGGGTGGCTGGTGCGATGTGGGCCGCCCGGAGTCGATTCCGCTGGCAGAGACGCTCCTGAGCGAGGCAGAGGATGTTTAATCCCACGACCGGCCCGCGCCTTTACGCGATGCCGCCGGGCGCGGATTTCCCGGCCCTTCTGGTCGACGGAGTGATCACGCGGAACCAAGGGCAGCCGTCCGAGGCGATCGCGCGGGTCACGCTCTACCTGAATACCTCCCGCATGTTGCGCGAAGTGCGCGCGGCCTTCGACCGCCATGGTGCGCGCTTCCTGCCCCGCCTGCGCCTGATCACCGATATTGGCCGCGACCCGCTGCAAGGTCTGCCGCCTGCGGTTCCCCCCTTGCGGCGCAAATTGGAACTGGCGCAGTTGGTGGCCGGCTTTGCCCGGACCCAGCCGGAGTTCGCGCCCGGAACCGCCGTCTTCGACCTGGCCGACAGTCTCACGACCCTGATGGGCGAGATGCAGGGTGAAGGCGTCACGACAGAGACACTCGCGTCCCAAGATCTTGCTGAAAACCATGCAAAACATTGGGAACGCAGCCTGGACTTCATCCGCATCATTGCGCGGTTCTTCCAGGAAGATGCCGTCCCAGATGCCGACGGACGCCAGCGCCGAATTGTCGAGGCGTTGGCGGAACGATGGCGGCAATCCCCGCCAGCAGACCCGATCATCGTCGCCGGTTCGACCGGATCACGGGGGGCCACGCAACTCTTCCTTAAGGCTGTGTCGACGCTTCCGCAGGGTGCGGTCGTTCTGCCGGGCTTCGATTTCGACATGCCTACCGGTGCCTGGGACAGCCTCATGTCGGGCACGATGCCGGGCGAGGATCACCCGCAATTTCGCTTCCTGCGTCTGGCGGAGGCTCTGGGGCTGACCCCGGCCGCGATCCGGCCGTGGAATGACGATCCTGCACCTGATCCGGCCCGCAACCGGCTGATATCGCTGGCTCTCCGCCCCGCGCCGGTGACCGACCGATGGATGGAGGAAGGCCCCACGCTGGGCGATATCCGCCCTGCTTCAGCGCGCATGACGCTGATCGAAGCGCCGGGACAGCGGGAAGAGGCATTGGCCATTGCTCTTCGCCTTCGGCAGGCCACACAAGAAGGAATTCGGGCAGCGCTGATCACGCCCGACCGCAACCTGACGCGGCGGGTTACGGCCGCACTCGACCGCTGGCGCATCCGGCCCGACGACAGTGCAGGCCAGCCGCTGGCGCAAAGCGCGCCGGGCCGGTTTTTGCGCCATGCCGCAGCCCTCTTCGGCCGAGCCCTTTCGGCCGAGGCACTGCTGGTGATGTTGAAACACCCCCTGACCGCGACCGGTGCCGAGGACCGCGGCAACCACCTGCGCTTCACCCGCGATCTGGAACTGAAACTGCGCCGCAGCGGCCCACCCTTTCCAACCGGTGCCGATCTCATCCACTGGGCCCGGGCACGCGGAGAGGCCGAGCGGGTCAATTGGGCGGAATGGGTCGGTCTCGTGTTCGAGGGCGTCGAGGCAGGCGAATCAGCACCGGTCTCGGTCTGGACCGACCGGCTGCTCCGGCTCGTATCGAACCTTGCCGCAGGTCCTGGTGGAGATGCCGGGAAAAGTGAGCTTTGGCGCGAAGAGGCCGGTGAGCTCGCCGTGTCGGTGATGGACTGTCTCGTGCGCGAGGCGGAACATGGCGGGACAATGGCGCCCGCCGATTTCGCCAACCTGATCGGCTCGCTTCTGCGTCCGGGCAGCGTGCGCCACGCCGGAGCAACTCATCCCTTAATCGCCATCTGGGGCACGTTGGAAGCGCGCGTGCAGGGGGCCGATCTGGTCATTCTCGCAGGTCTGAACGACGGTATTTGGCCGCCAGTGCCCGCGCCCGATCCGTGGCTGTCGCGGCAGATGCGGCTGAAGGCGGGCTTGCTGCTGCCCGAACGGCAGGTTGGCCTTTCCGCGCATGACTTCCAGCAGGCCGTAGCTGCGCCCGAGGTCGTCCTGTCCCGTGCGGTCCGCGATGCGGAAGCCGAAACCGTCCCGTCCCGCTGGCTCGCGCGGCTTATGAACCTGATGAAGGGCCTGCCTGCGCAGAGCGGACCGGAGGCGCTGGCCGCAATGAAAGCACGCGGTCAGCATCTGCTGGACCTCGCCGTGGAGCTGGAACGGCCGGGCGAAGAGGCGCCGGCAAGACGCCCCGCCCCATGCCCGCCAGTCGAAGCGCGGCCGCGCGAACTGCCCGTCACCGGAATCGAGCGGCTGATCCGCGACCCCTATGCGGTCTATGCCCGGAATATCCTGAGGCTGAAGCCGCTCGACCCGCTGCGGCCAACGCCAGACGCGCGACTTAGGGGCAAGGTTCTGCACCATCTTGTGGAAAGCTTCATCCGCACCCGACCCGACGGCGAAGACGAGGCGGTGGCCCGGACACGGCTTTTGACATTGGCCGAAGAAGTTCTGGAAGAGGAGATTCCCTGGCCCAGCGCCCGCCGCCTCTGGCTCGCCCGGCTGGCGCGGATCGCCGACAGTTTTGTCGCCGCCGAAAGTGGGAGACAAGCGGCGGGGCGCCCCGTTGTAATGGAGAACAAAGGCTCTGTTACACTAGAAAATATGAATTTCACGCTGACCGCCCGACCCGACCGGATCGACCTACTGGAGGACGGCAGAGTGCATATCTACGATTACAAAACCGGCACGCCGCCGAGCGACAAGAAGCAGAGGGCGTTCGAAAAACAACTGATCCTTGAGGCCGCGATGGCCGAGCGTGGCGGATTCGCCGAACTGGGCCCGCGCGAGGTAGCGGGGACCACCTATATCCATCTCGGCGGCGAGGGGGCTGAAAGGCCAGGGGTCACGGAAGAGGGGCTAACGGATGCCGAATGGAACCGGCTCGGCAAGCTGATCGCGGCATATCTGCGGCGCGAAACCGGTTACATCGCACGGCGCGCCGTGTTCGAGACGCGGCGGGAAGGCGATTACGACCACCTCGCCCGC
>JAUIDM010000123.1 GCA_030428915.1 Alphaproteobacteria bacterium
GGTGATCCGCCCCTCCTCCACACTTCCGGCAAGACGCCGCGTTCTGGGTGAGGACAATGCAATGGCATCAAGTGCCGCGAGCGCTTCGTCGGACGTGGTTTCAAAAAGGGTGATCATCGCCCGCGCTCCGCCTTCGAGCTGGATCACACTCTCAGGTCCGGGCGGAAACGCGGTCAGCCCGCCGAACTCTATCGCGTATCCCGGATCGACATGCCACCGTGCCAGGTCAGAGGGGGCAAGGCGGATATAGGCCATGCCCCCGGCGACAATCAGGACGAGAAGGGCAAACGCCATCCTCATCCTTTACGCCGCGTCCAGCCGTACAGGCAGATCAGCTCATGCGCGACATGGGCGCCGGCAATGGCCGTGGCGCCGGTTGTGTCATAGGCCGGCGAGACCTCAACCACATCGCCACCGACCATGTTGATCCCGGCAAGGTCGCGCAGGATCGCCGCCACCTGCCAACTGGCCAGCCCACCCCAGACCGGGGTGCCGGTGCCCGGCGCGAAGGCGGGGTCGAGGCAGTCAATATCGAAGGTCAGGTAGGTCGGACGGTCGCCGATTATCTCCTTGATTTTCTTTACAACAGCCGCGGCACCCGTCTCATGCGCCTCGCGCGCGTCGATCACGTTCACGCCCATGAAGTCGTCGTTATGGGTGCGGATGCCGACCTGGACGGAGGTCGCAGGATCGACGATCCCCGACCTGATCGCCTTATAGAACATCGTGCCGTGGTCGATGCGGCTGAAATCGTCATCGACCCAGGTGTCGGAATGGGCATCGAAGTGCAGCAGGCTGATAGGCCCGAATTTTTCGGCATAGGCCTTCAGGATCGGAAAGGTGATGTAATGGTCGCCGCCCAAGGTCACCGTACCCGGTCCGGCCTTCAGGATGCCGGCGATATGGGCGGTCAGCGTGTCGGGGAAATCCGCGACCTTGGCATAGTCAAAGGCCAGATCGCCGTAATCGACGATCTCCATCTCGTCGAGCGGCGAATAGCCCCAGCCATAGGGCGGATCGAACGGCTGAAGCGCCGAGGCCTCGCGCACCGCGCGGGGGCCAAAGCGGGTGCCGGTCCGGTGCGTCACCGCCTGATCGAAGGGCACGCCGGTGATGGCGAGGTCAACGCCGGTCAGGTCCTTCGAATAGCGCCGGCGCAGGAAGCTCGTGGCGCCGCCAAAGGCGTTTTCATATGCAAGGCCGCGCCGGTCCTTGCGGGTGAAAGCGAGGTCGACCTCGCTCTTTGCATCTTCCAAAGCCATGATGGGGCTCCGTGACAGGGTCTGGCGTCATTCAAGCCGGAGACGCCGCCGATCCGGATGCACCCAACCCACGCGATTCCAGCGGATTCGTCAATCTTTTTTTGATCAAATTACGCTTGACAGCTCGATCAGAGCGGCTGCGCCTCTTCCACCAGCCGCGCGAAGAAACTCGCTCCGAAAGGGGCGGCCTCGTCGTTAAACTCATAGGCCGGATGATGCAGTCCTGCCCCCTCGCCCTGACCAAGAAACAGGTAGCAGCCCGGCCGCTTTTCGAGCAGGTAGGAGAAATCCTCTGCCCCCATCTCGCGCCCTGCATGGTCGGAGACCCCAGCGGCGCCAGCAATCTCACGCGCGACCCCTGCGGCGAAGGCAGTGCGGTCGGGATCGTTCACGGTGGCCGGATAGCCCAGCTCGTAATCCACATCCGCCGTCACGCCGAAGGACGCCGCCTGCCCGGCGACAATCTCTTCGAACCGGCGTTTGACCTGCATCCGCACATCGTCGCGAAAGGTCCGGATCGTGGCACCGAACCAGCCGGTTTCGGGGATAATGTTGTTCGCGGTGCCGGCATGGATTTCCGTCACCGACACAACAACCTCGTCCAGCGGATTGACGATGCGGCTGGCGATGGTCTGAAGCGCTGCGACCATGCCCACCATCGCGGGAATCGGATCGATGCAGGCATGCGGATAGGCGCCGTGACCGCCCCGTCCGGTGACCCTGACCTTCACGGTATCGACGGCCGCCATGATCGGACCGGGAGTGGTGACGAAACGGCCTAGCGCCACCGTCGGGGTATTGTGCAATGCATACACCTCACCAATGCCGAACCGGTCGAGGATACCCTCGCGCACCATGACCTCACCGCCGCCGCCGTCCTCTTCCGCGGGCTGGAAGATCAGTGCCACGCGGCCGCGGAAGCGGCGCGTCTCGGCCAGGTATTTCGCAGCCCCCAGAAGCATCGTCGTATGGCCGTCATGGCCGCAGGCATGCATGACGCCCGGCACAGTGGAAGCGTGGGGCAACCCGGTTTCCTCGGTAATCGGCAATGCGTCCATATCTGCGCGCAGGCCGATCGTCGGCCCCTCGCCTTGGCCCCTGATGATAGCGACGATTCCAGTTTTCGCGATCCCCTCGTGGATTTCGTCCACCCCGAATTCCCGCAGCCTCTCCGCCACGAACGCTGCTGTCTTGTGACAATCGAATCGCAACTCGGGATGGGCATGCAGATGGCGGCGCCATCCGGTCATCTCTGGGGCGAAATCGGCAATGCGGTTCAGGACGGGCATGTGGACTCTCACGTCGCGGGTTGCGAATACTGGCCACATGACCGCAAATTCGGGACCACTGCAATGACCCTTGACCGCGCCGCCTCGGACCGCCTTGTACATGATCCCGCCGGCGGGTTGCCGCGCCTGCTGGAAATCATGGCCCGGCTGCGTGACCCCGCAACAGGCTGCCCCTGGGATATCGAGCAGGATTTTTCCACCATCGCGCCTTACACGATCGAAGAGGCCTATGAAGTCGCCGACGCTATCGAAAGGGGCGCCTGGAGGGAGTTGGAGGGCGAGTTGGGCGACCTGCTTTTCCAGACCGTCTATCATGCCCAGATGGGGGCCGAGGCAGGGCATTTCAGCTTTGCAAGCATCACAAAGGCAATTTCCGACAAGATGGTCGCGCGCCATCCTCATGTCTTTGGCGAGGAAAGCCGCGACAAGTCGGCCGAGCAGCAGACACGCGACTGGGAGCGGCTGAAGGCTGCCGAACGGGCGGACAAGGCAGAAAAGGGCACGCTGGACGGCGTGGCGGTCGGTCTGCCTGCACTGACCCGGGCCGTCAAGCTGCAGAACCGCGCCGCGCGCGTCGGCTTCGACTGGCCTTCAACCGACGAGGTGATCGACAAGATCACCGAAGAGGCGCGAGAGCTGAACGAGGCGCGCGGGGAGATGACTGAGGCCGAAGTCTTCGAGGAATTCGGCGATCTGCTGTTCGTCATCGCCAATCTTGCCCGACACCTGAAGATCGATCCAGAGGCCGCGCTTCGCGCCGCGAATGCCAAGTTCACCCGCCGGTTCAAGTCAATCGAGACCGCACTTGCCGAACGCGGCAAGCGGCCCGAGGATAGCGATCTGGACGAGATGGACGCGCTTTGGGATGCGGCCAAGCTGCGCGAAAAAGCGGCCACGGCACAGCTCCTGCAGCACAACCCGGCGGACGAGGCACAGCGGCGTATGGCCGAGGACCAGCAGAAGCTGGCCGAAGATCGTCGCCGTCAACAGCAGATCCAGCAGCAACAATAATTCCGACTTCTTTAATCGGGTATTGACGGGCACCCTCCCTCTCGGCAATAACGGCGCCAATATCTGACTAAAGGAGTCGACTATGTTTACCCGCACCCCGATCTTTGCGCTGTCGCTGATCGCCCTCGCCAGCCCCGCCCTTGCCGACGAGGTCAATGTCTATTCGCTGCGCCAGCCCGAACTCGTCCAGCCGCTCTTCGACAAGTTCACCGAGGAAACCGGGATCGCCGTAAATGTCGCCCATATCGACAAAGGCATGGTCGAACGTCTCGTTTCCGAAGGCGACCGCAGCCCGGCCGATTTGGTGATGACGGTTGACATCGCAAAGCTCGCGCAGGTGGTCGAGGCAGGCGTGACACAGCCGGTCGAGTCCGATGTGCTTACGGCAAACATTCCTGCCGAGTTCCGCGACCCCGGCAACCAGTGGTTCGGCCTGACGACCCGGGGGCGTGTCGTCTATGCCTCGAAGGACCGCGTCGCCGATGGCGAGGTGACAACCTATGAAGACCTTGCCGATCCGAAATGGCAGGGCCGCATCTGCACCCGCCCCGGCACACATGACTACAATCTCGGCCTGATGGCCGCGATGATCGAACATCACGACGCGGATTATGCGAAGGAATGGGCGACGGCGCTGCGGGCCAATCTTGCGAAGAAGCCCGAGGGCAACGACCGCGCGCAGGTCAAGTCTATCTGGGCAGGTGAATGCGACATTTCCCTGGGCAACACCTATTACATGGGTGCGATGCTGAACGATCCGGAACAGACCGAATGGGCCAATTCCGTTCGTATCGTCTTCCCCACCTTCGATGGCGACGGCACCCATATGAACGTCTCCGGCGTGGCGATGACCAAGGCCGCCCCGAATAAGGACGCGGCGCTGAAGTTGATGGAGTTCCTGTCCTCGGACGAGGCGCAGGCGATCTATGCCGAGACGAACTATGAATTCCCGGTCAAGCCGGGCGTGGCGAAGTCCGACCTCGTGGCGAGCTGGGGCGAATTCACGCCTGACAGCCTGAACCTGATGGATGTCGCGAAATCGCGGGCCGAGGCGCTGAAGCTGATGGAAGAAGTGAACTTCGACGGCTAACGGTCGGCATTTGAATGAAAACGGCCCCGGCATCCAGGTGCCGGGGCCTTTGTTTTGCTCGTTCGGTTCTGCCAGTCCCTGAAACGCTTTATTCCGCCGCCACAGCTGGCAGCGCAGATCCGATCAGGTCCACGCCGCGTAGATGTGCCAGAGTATCGAGATCGGCGATGTAGCGGCCACGCAGATCGGCCAGTTGAAGGCCCGGGAAACCCTGCTCCATTCCGGTTTGGGGCTGGCGGGCATGGAAAGCGAGGATGCGGTCCCGCTGGCCGGGTGCAAAGCGTGCACCCTGCCTGTAGTGACGCTGGATCATCGCGACGGCGCTGTCCGTGACGCGCGGCGCGGCAGCGGGTGTTTCCGGATCGGTCAGTCGCAATCCCGGGGCCAGGTGGGCCAAGACCTCCATCGGATGGGGTCGCGTAGCCAGTACGGTGACGCGGTCCGCCTCCAAACCGTCGCGCAGGGCTTCCACGACCTCGACCCAACCGCCCGAAAAACTGGCCATGGCAGTGGCGTATTCGGCAAATGGTTCCACCAGCCGATCAAGGGCAAAGCGCCGCCAGGCGCCGACGAACAGGGCGTCGTAAGGGACAATCGCGATCACCAGCTTGTCGACGCGCCGACCAAGAGCTGCGCGCAAAGCCTCCGCCCGGCTGCGCGCCGCAGGGTAGAAACGCCCGTTCAGAAGGCCTGCCATGCGCCCGGCCAGATCGTGTTCGGAAAGGATCAGCCCGCGCCGACCTTCCTCGGGCACCGGTATCGCCGCGGAAATCTGGTTGGCAAAGGCTTCGGCCCCCAGCCCCATATGACGCGGCTCGGGAAGCGCCACATCGAAGCTGCCGCCCGGCGCGCCGCCCCGGCCGGGATAGGCCAGATCATAACCTGCCGCCATGATCGCGTCACGGTTGACCCCGACAAAACGCTGCATGTCTTCTGCATCGCAGCAATGCGCGCCGGCGTGGACGAGAATTTCATAGGGCTCAGTGGTCATTGGTCGTGCCTTCCCAGGATCGTTTCCACGCTTGCAACCAAATGTGGCGTATCTTTGACGTTAATGGGTTAACGATCGGACGAATCTGCGGTATCAGCAGCGCGGTGCAGGATGTTGAAATAACGAAACAAGTGCGGTTGACACTGAAACACCACCGCATCAGGCGCGTTGACGGAAGGCCGCGCCGCCCAAAACACCGACAAGCAAGTGAAAACCCCCGCACCTTTCCAGAAGCCGCCCAGGGCAGGCTCTGACAGCTTGCAACCATTGGGCGACAAGCCCACCGCCCCGCGAGTCATGGGCCGGCAAGGCACCGTCGGCTCGGATACCGGCCCCGACATTCAGCAATGGACAATGCCCGCGCGCGCGGGCACCGTTGCGGCAAACCGGAGGGGACATGCCAGGACCGCGCAACATCATTATCGACACCGACCCGGGCCAGGACGATGCCGTCGCGATTCTTCTTGCATTGGCCTCGCCGGAACTGTCGGTTCTCGGGATCACAACGGTGGCGGGCAATGTGCCGCTGGCGCTGACAGCGAAGAACGCGCGCATCGTCTGCGAACTGGCCGGACGGACCGACATTCCGGTCTTTGCGGGATGTGAGGCGCCACTGGTCCGCCCGCTCGTTACCGCGGAATACGTGCACGGCAAGAGCGGTCTGGACGGCATCTCCCTGCCCGAACCGCAGATGCCACTGGCCGAGGGGCACGCGGTCGATTTCCTGATCGAGACACTCAGGACCGAACCGGCGGGCAGCGTTACGCTTTGCCCGATCGGCCCATTGACGAACATTGCCACAGCCCTGAGGCAGGCCCCCGACATCGGTCCCCGCATTGCCGAGATCGTGTTGATGGGCGGGGCTTACTTCGAGGTGGGCAATGTCACGCCTGCAGCCGAGTTCAACATCTATGTCGATCCTGAGGCGGCCGATATCGTCTTCAAATCCGGCATTCCGCTTGTGGTCATGCCGCTTGACGTTACGCACAAGGTGCTGACGACACGGGCGCGGGTCGAGGCGTTCCGGGGGCTCGGCACGCAGGTCGGCCATGCGGTGGCAAGCTGGACAGATTTTTTCGAACGCTACGACATGGCGAAATACGGATCTGAAGGCGCGCCGCTCCACGACCCCTGCACCATCGCCTATCTTCTGCAACCCGATCTTTTCATTGGCCGTCACATCAATGTGGAGATCGAGACCGAAGGCCGTTTCACGACCGGCATGACGGTTGCGGACTGGTGGCGGGTGTCGAAACGCGAAGCCAATGCAATGTTTATCGGCGATGTCGATGCCGAGGGGTTCTATACGCTCCTGACCGAGCGACTTGCCCGCCTGTGAGGCAGGGAATGGCTTTTCTTTCGGCGCATCCGGCCTATCTATGGGAGGAGGAGCGCCAATGACCATAACCCTTCCCTTCGACAACAGCTATGCCCGGCTGCCTGACCGGTTTTATGCCCGTCAACGGGCCGTCCCGGTGCGCGAGCCCGGTCTGATTGCGGTGAATGACGCGCTCGCGCGGGCTCTTGGGCTTGACCCCGATGCGTTGGCCGCACCTGAGGCCGTCGCTGCATTTGCTGGCAACACTACGCTCGAGGGCGCCGAGCCGATAGCGCAGGCCTATGCCGGGCATCAGTTCGGGGGCTGGGTGCCGCAGCTTGGCGATGGCCGCGCGCTGTTGCTGGGCGAGGTCGTGGCGCCGGACGGGAAACGCTTTGACATCCAGCTCAAGGGCTCGGGCCCCACGCCCTTTTCCAGGCGTGGCGACGGGCGCGCCTGGATCGGGCCGGTGATCCGCGAATATATCGTGTCCGAGGCGATGGCGGCCCTTGGCCTGCCGACGACCCGCGCGCTGGCCGCCGTGACGACCGGCGAGCCGGTCTGGCGGGAAACGGCCCTGCCCGGCGCGGTTCTTGTCCGCGTTGCGGCCAGCCATATCCGCGTCGGCACCTTCCAGTATTTCGCCGCCCGGCAGGATACCGAGGCACTCAGGCTTCTGACCGACCACGTGATCACCCGCCACTATCCAAACGCCAGGACCCCGCTTGACCTGCTCGATGCCGTCACCGCCGCGCAGGCGAGGCTGATCGCCGGCTGGATGAGTTTCGGATTCATCCATGGCGTGATGAACACCGACAACATGACGATTTCGGGCGAGACCATCGATTACGGGCCCTGTGCCTTCATGGATGACTATGATCCGTTGAAGGTCTTCTCCTCCATCGACCAATTCGGGCGTTATGCCTATGGCAACCAACCGCGCATCGCGGTCTGGAACCTTGCGCAGTTCGCCTCCTGCCTTCTGCCGCTGATGGGAGAGGAGGAGGCCGCCATCGAGGCCGCTACGGCATCGATCAACCGTTTCCCCGAGATCTACGAGGCCGAATGGCTGCGCCGCTTCCGAGCAAAGATCGGGCTTGCGACCGAAGAAGACGGGGATGCCGACCTGATCGAGGCGATGCTGACCCGGATGGCGGAGGGCCACGCGGATTTCACGCGTACATTCCGGGGGCTAATCGACGGAAAAGCAGCGGCCGAATTCTCCGATCCAGCCGCGTTTGAAAGCTGGGCGGAGGACTGGAAGGCGCGGACAGAGCGCGAGGCCGACGTCAGGTCCACAATGCGCGCAGCCAACCCTGCCTATATCCCCCGCAATCACCGCATCGAGGCAGCGATCAATGCTGCCGTCACGGGCGATTATGACCCGTTCCACCGCCTGAACACGATCCTGGCCCGGCCCTTTGATGATCAGCCGGACGCCGCAGACTATCGCGCGGCACCGACGGAGGAGGAAATCGTCGCCCGCACGTTCTGCGGCACCTGAGGCCAGACGCCTCTGTCAGCGGCGGAACTTGCGAAAAAGCTTCCGGTTTTTCTGGATGAATTCCTGCAGGACACTCGTCAATCCCCCGACTTCCTGGCCCTTGAGGTAAAGAAAACCGACCGACGCGCCAAACCCGGCGCCCACGGTGTCGACGATCAGATCCCACATCGTATCCATCAGGCCGGATTTCTGCATGTTCAGGCCAAAGATCTGATCCATGCCGAATTCGAAGATCTCCCAGACCGTCCCGATCGACAGCGCCAGGCAGAAGCCGACGAACGCCACCGCCCAGGCAGGCGCGGCATAGCGATCGCCCTCGAACAGCATGAAGACGAAGAGAAACCCGATGAGCCCGAACGCCAGTGCCGACCCGCCATGCAAAGCGATATCCCACCACCAGAACCGGTTGTAGAAATCGAAGGCCTCGCCAAGGAAGATCGTCGCGAAGACGAAGATCACGATCCAAGCAAAGAACCGCATCGGTAGTCGGATGCCGAACCGCTGCTGAAACAGGACGGGAAGCAGCGAAAGACCGAAGGTCGAAAGCGACACGAAAGCCAGCGACCAGCGTCCCGTGGCCAGAGCCACGACGAAGGCAAGCCCGAGCACCGTCCAGATGACCTGCACGACAATCGGCTGACTGCGAAGGCGGCTATACCACATGCATCCTAGCTAAACCCGGCACCCGACGGCTTCAAGAGCGGCGCAGGAACGCATAAGTGGAGATCATGAAACTGCGGCTCGCCTCCTACAACGTGCACAAATGCGTCGGCCTCGACCGCCGCAGAATGCCCGCGCGCATTGCTGACGTTGTGAGTGCGCTTCGTGCCGACATCGTTGCCCTTCAGGAAGTCGATCATCGACTTGCCCCACGCCGGGCCGCCCTGCCCCGCAAGCTGATTGAGGATGCGACAGGTCTGAGCAGCCTGCCCTTTGCGCCTGAAGGTCCGAGTCTTGGCTGGCATGGCCAGACGCTGCTCGTACGTGCCGATCTGAATGTCACCGCGATCCGCCGCATTTTCCTGCCGGGGCTAGAGCCGCGCGGCGCGGTGCTGGCCGAGATCGACACGATCGCCGGCCCCCTGCGCGTGGTCGGCGTGCATCTGGGCCTGATCAGGCGCTACCGCTCGATGCAGCTTGCCGCGATCCGCGCGGCGATCGGTCGCCGCGCCCCGATGCCCACCGCAATCCTCGGCGATTTCAACGATTGGTCGGCACGCGGCGGCGCCGAGGCACTTGGCCCCGATTTCCGGCTGCATGCACCGGGCCGCAGCTTTCCTGCCGCAGGACCATTGGGCGCGCTCGACCGCGTCGCGCTCGGGCACGGCTTGCATTTGCACGACGCAGGTGTGCACCGCGCGGCGCCCGCCCGCATCGCCTCGGATCATCTGCCGGTCTGGACCGATATCAGGCTGGATGGCGCCGGGGCGCAGGACGATTGATCAGGATGATCCCAATACCGACCAGCAGCGCCGCAGCAATCAGCGAAAGACCGACCTCTTCCCCCAGAAGCGCCCATCCGAACGCGACGCCGAATATCGGTGTGAGAAAGGAAAAGCTCGCCACGCCGGCAGCGGGATATATCGACAGAAGCCAGAGCCAGAACACGAAACCTGCCGCGACCACGACACCCCCCTGAAAGACCAGCCCCGCGATATGCAACGGTACCAGATCGCGCAGAAGGGGGCCGGAGAACAAAGACGCGACAATCAGGACCGGTGCCGAGACCAGAACCTGCCAGAAAAGCTGCATTTCGGGTCGTGCCTCCTTCAATCGCGTGCCCCGCGCGATCAGCGCCAGCGTCGCCCAGCAGATCGCGGCGCCAAGCGCGCAGAGATCGCCTGCAAGACTTGCCTGCCCCGCGCCGGTGTCCCGGTCGAGGATGGCCAAGGCAACACCCGTAAAGGCAAGGATCAGGCCGACCGCCTTTCGCGGCGTAATTCGCTCGCCCGGCAAAACGAAATGGGCTGCCAGCGTCAGCCAGACCGGCATGGAATACAGGATGATCGAGGTACGCGTGACCGTTGTCAGATCAAGTGCGATGAAAAGCACAAGGAATTCGGCAGCAAAGACGAGACCTATGGCGATTCCGGGTCTTGTCATCTCGCGCGCCAGATGCGGCGGTCGCCCGCGCCATGACATCCAGAGCCAGAGACATACCAAAGCGATGGCCGAGCGCAGCCCCGCGAAGAAGACCGGCTGCAAACCGTCATTGACGAATTTGATGACAACCTGATTGAAAGCCAGAAAAGCGGCGAACCCGGTCAGCGACGCCGCGCCGAAGGTGTCGATCCTCTCCTTGCGTTCCATCCCGTTC
>JAUIDM010000124.1 GCA_030428915.1 Alphaproteobacteria bacterium
CCGGATATCCCTGATCGATCTTATTCCCAACGGGCAAAGCTGGGACGAGGTCGTGACGCTCGCCCGGGCCATCGAGGCGGCGGGCGCGTCCATCCTCAATACCGGGATCGGCTGGCATGAGGCGCGCGTGCCGACGATTGCCACCTCGGTACCGCGCCGGGCTTTTGCCTGGGTGACGAAGAAACTGATGGGCCGCGTGGCGATCCCGATCATCACCTCCAACAGGATCAACATGCCCGACGTGGCCGAGGCGGTTCTTGCCGAAGGCTGTGCCGACATGGTGTCCATGGCCCGCCCGTTCCTCGCCGACCCGGATTTCGTGCGCAAGACGGCCGAGGGCCGCGCGGATGAGATTGCCCCCTGCATCGCCTGCAATCAGGCCTGCCTGGACCATACGTTCCAGAACAAGATTTCCTCCTGCCTCGTCAATCCGCGCGCCTGCTTCGAGACCGAGTTGAAGCTGGAGCCGGTGGCGCAGCCGAAATCTGTCGCGGTGGTCGGGGCAGGGCCCGCAGGCCTTTCCGCGGCGCTTGCGCTCGATGAACGCGGCCACCGGGTCACGCTTTTCGAAAAGGCCGGGCAGATCGGCGGACAGCTCAACCTCGCCCGGCAGGTTCCCGGCAAGGAAGAGTTCCATGGGCTCGTCGACTGGTTCACCACCATGGTCAGCAAGAGCCGTATCGACCTGCGGCTTGGGCAGGAGGCGTCGCCGGACACGCTTTCCGGTTACGATGAGGTCGTACTGGCGACCGGTGTCACACCGCGCAACCCCGGTATCGACGGACAGGACGGACCCAATGTGCGATCTTACATAGAGGTTCTGTCAGGCGCCCCCGTCGGCGACCGGGTGGCGATCATCGGCGCGGGCGGGATCGGCTTCGACGTGGCCGAGTATCTGACCCAGAAGGGCGACAGCCCGACCCTGCACCCTGAAGAATGGCGCGCCGAATGGGGGGTCGCTGATCCCGAACAGGTGCGCGGCGGTCTGGCGAAACCGCAGCCAGAGGCGCCCGCGCGGCAGGTGACATTGTTGCAGCGCAAGGCGGAAAAGCCGGGCCGGAATCTAGGCAAGACAACCGGCTGGATTCACCGTGCTGCGCTTCAGGCCAAGCGCGTGAAGATGATCGGCGGCGTGAATTACGAACGGATTGATTCGCGGGGTCTGCACATAACCTTCGGTGCCGACCGCGCCGACCCACAACAGATTGTGGCAGATACGATCGTGCTTTGCGCCGGACAGGAAAGCCTGCGCAGCCTTGCCGCACCTCTGAAAGCCGCCGGGCAAACCGTTCATATCATTGGCGGAGCGGACGTTGCAGCCGAGCTCGACGCCAAGCGGGCAATCGACCAGGGCACGCGTCTGGCGGCAACCATATAACCTCTGGTTGTTAATACATCAGAACTGATCGGACGTTTTCTGCCACTTTGGTTCCCGATAATACCCAACTGTTGTCCGCCCAACGCTGCAATGTTGCCCGATTTGCCCCCGATACCTGTCAGTGGCGGGCAATACACTTAACGGGTGCGAATAAATGGACCGATTGACCGAAATGGAGGCTTTCGCCACTGTCGTGGATCAGGGGGGATTCACCGATGCGGCGAAAAAGATGGGGATTTCGAAATCCGCAGTCTCCAAACATGTATCTTCGCTGGAGGCGCGTCTAGGGGCGCGACTTTTGAACCGGACCACGCGCCGGGTTTCGCCGACCGAGATTGGCCTGGCCTACTATGATCGCGCCCGCCGCGTTCTGAACGATGCTGGCGAGGCCGACGCGCTCGTCACTTCCATGCAATCGGCGCCGTCGGGACTGTTGCGCATCTCGGTGGCGACAGATTTCGGCGTGAATCTTCTCTCGCCGATCCTCGGGGACTTCCTCCTGGAATATCCTGAAATCACGGTCAACATGGTGCTGAACAACCGCTACGTCGAACTTATTTCGGAAGGCTTCGACATGGCCATCCGCGTCGGCGAACTGGAAGATTCGACACTGCGCGCCCGCAAGCTGACCGATACGGCCAAGCGCATGGTCGGATCGCCCGCCTATTTCCAGAAATATGGCCGCCCGCAGAAAATCGACGATCTGAACGAACACAAACTGCTGCATTACTCGAACCAGTCCGCGGGCAATGTCTGGAAGATTACCGCGCCCTCGGGGGAAAAGCGTCAGGTCCGCACCGCCGGCTGGCTGACCGTGAACGACGGCCAGTCGCTGCTGAACGCCGCGGTTTCGGGGCTGGGCATCGCCTACCTGCCCTCGTTCCTGTATTCCGACGCGCTGCGGAGCGGCCTTGTCGAGGAAGCGATCCCGGGCCTTCCGGTCGAGACCCTCGGCATCTACGCGGTTTATCCGCCGGGGCGCTTTACCCAGCCAAAGGTACGCGCCTTCATCGACTTCCTGGCCAATTCCTTCGCCGATAAGGGGCCAGACACCTGGTAACAGCGGGTGCGTGGTAACGAGTGCTGCTTGCGCAGGTTTAACGGGTCGAGGTGATCAACGCCTCGACCCGTCTGTTTTGGGTACGCCCCTCGGGCGTCAGGTTTGAGGCAACCGGGCTGAGAAAGCCGACGCCATCGGCCGAAAGCTGTGCCCGGTCCACACCATGGACCGAGACAAGCCGCTCCAGAACCGACTGCGCGCGCTTGCGCGACAGCGCGACATTGCCGGCCAGCGACCCTTCGGAATCGGTATGGCCTACCAGCGCCACGGTCTTGTCGGGATGCGCCTTCAGAAAATCGGCGAGTGCTGCAAGCGAGGAAAAGCGTCCCTCCGTCAGCTGCGTCGCGCCGGAGGCGAAATCGAGATCGTCGAGCACGACCTTGCCGATTGCCGTCAGTTCATCGCCCAAAGCACCCGCGCTCGGCTGCGCGTCGCGTGCGGTGAAGCGCGCAGCGGCAATCGGCAGCGCCCCCGACAGTGCCGCGCCCACGCGGGTCATCTGGACGAAGCTGCTGTCTGCCGACCGGCTGATCAGCAGGCTGACATAGTCCGGAACGGGCCCGTCGGTCCTGCGGGCCGAAAGAAAACGAAAATCGCCAAGATCGACATGCATGTCCGGTTCCGGAAGCACATCCGTCTCGAAGCGGAAATCGAACCCGCCGCATTCGTCGGTGTCGCATTCGAAAAGCACGTCGAAACCTTCGCCGCGCAATTGCTCGCGCAGGGCCGAAAGCACCGCCATCGTGGTGATGTCGCCTTCGCGAATGCGCCAGGCGGTCTGCGTGATTTCACCTTCTGCCTGCAGCGTCTTGATCGCGCCGTTGGCCCACGGTCCGACCGGAAGGGCATAGCTGCCCATTTCGGTGGCTTCCTCGGCCGTGCGCGTCGCCGTCGGCGGCATCGACAGGGTCGGCGCGGCGTGGGCGGCTGGGGCCAGACACAGCAGGGCGAACGCAAGCCGTTTCATCGGTGCGCTCCGTGATAATCCGCGTTTGGTTCCATCGCGGTTGCCGAGGCAATGCGGTTCGTCATGTTGAAGAACCCTGTGACCGAGGCGATATCCCAGATGTCGCGGTCGCTGAAGCCAGCGTCCCGCAGTCCCTGGCGATCTTCTTCGACGATCTTCGCTGAAGAAAGTGTCAACTTTTCGGCGAATTCCAACATGGCGCGCTGTTTGTCGGACAGGGGCGCCACACGCCAGTTCATCACCAGTGCCTCGCCCAGAGCCGGATCGCCCGACAATTGCCGCACCGCCGCGCCATGGGCGACCTGGCAGTACCAGCAACGGTTGAGCGAAGAGACGACAACGGCAATCATCTCGCGTTCCAGCTTGCTCAGCCCGCTCTCAGCCAGCATCAGGTCATTGTAGATCGCGGTGAAGGCGTTCAGCTTGTCGATATCGAAGGCGTAGGCCTTCAGGACATTGGGCACGAGACCGAGCTTTTCAGTGCAGACGTCAAAATACTTCCGGGTCGCGTCCGGAAGTGGCTCGACCATGGGCAGGTCGAGCGCCGTAGGGCTGTGGCCTCTGTCTTTCAACTGCTCCCCTCGCCTCTTCAGGGCTTATATGAGCGGTAGTGATATTGTCCCACAACTTGCATCTTCAGGGAAGCATAGAGCGCATTCGCGGCGTCGTTGGCTTGCGTAACCAACACAGAAAATCGTTCCGCCCCATGATCTTGCGCCCATTCGGCAGCTTTTCGCATCATGTTGACGGCGGAACCTTGCCGACGCTGATCCGCCACGATGTGCAGCGCGTGCAGCATGGCGGTTTTTCCGTGGATCGCGACATAGGCGGAGCCCGCCGCCCGGTCGCGGACGCGGCCGAGGATCGCGGTTTTCGGCCCCTCGGCACGCTCCATCACCGCGATACGGCCGGGGCCGATCCCGCCCTCGGCCCAGATGTCGCGCATGATCGCCAAAGGCGGCCAGATGGTGAAGGCGGAAAGGGGCCGGATCTCTCCAAGAAGATCGGCAACTGGCGCTTCGTAAAGCGCCACGGGGTCCTTGACCGCGTAGCCACGCGCCGCAAGCGCGGCATCAAGCGCCTCATCCCCCGGCCGGATCATGAACAGCGGATGCTGGCCCAACCCGTTCTGCATCACCTCGACCGCGTCGATATCGGCCACGCTCCAGCTTCCTTCTGCGGTTGCCGCCGAGACCCGTTGCCCCCCGCCCCTTCCCTCTCGCACCAGGAACGGGCCCGCATTGTGGACGGCAGCGGCGGGCCAGGTGGCCTCGGTCACGGCGAACAGATCGCTCATGCACCACCCCGCGGGAACAGGGCCGCCAGACGCGCCATCGCCGCGTCGATCCGGGCAGCGTCAGTGCCCCGGATGACGATGTTCGATCCATAGGCGCCGTTCTGAATGAAAGGATAGGAGCCGAAGGAGAGGTCCGAGAACTCGGCAGCCAGGTCGGAAAGCGGCCCGGCGATCACGCCTTCCCCCTGATCGATCCTGAGCGTCTGACTGAGAAGCGGCCTGCCGCCGGTCAGGCGCGGCAGAAGCGAGGCGACCATGGCCTGAAAGATGTTCGGCACACCGGCCATGACATGGACATTCTTCAGCGAAAAGCCCGGCGCGGCAGAGATCGGATTTTCGATCAGGGTTGCCCCGTCCGGGATGCGCGCCATGCGCTGGCGCGCGGCGTTGAAGTCCAATCCTGAGCGGTCGTAATGCGCGGCGAGCAGCGCGCGCGCATCCTCGCGGATGGCTAGGGCCACGCCAAAGGCCTCGGCCACGGCATCGGCGGTGATGTCGTCATGCGTCGGCCCGATCCCGCCCGATGTGAAGACATGGTCATAGCCGGTCCGCAGCGCATTGACCGCCGCGACAATCGCCCCCCGTTCATCGCTGACCACCCGCACCTCTTTCAGATCGATGCCGATCCGTGCGAGTTCGCCCGCGAGGTAATGCATATTGGCGTCGCGGGTGCGGCCCGAGAGGATCTCATCCCCGACGATCAGGATGGCGGCGCTGGGATTGGACATGGGCAAGACCTCGTTTTGCAGAAGCTTTACGCAAGGGGCGGGACGGGGGAAAGCCCCGGCCTCTGGCCAATGCCGGTTTTGTTGACTATCTAGGCCTGCATGAGACAGAAGGAGACCCCCGTGGACGATCCCCGCGGCCGTCTGACCAGGGACGGGATCAGACTCTATGAACACGGCGACTTCGCCGGGATGCGCGCGGCCGGGCGGCTCGCGGCCGAGATCCTCGACGAGGTTGCGGCTTTGGTGGAGCCGGGCGTGGCTACGGGCACGCTTGACGATTTCATCCGCGAACGGGTGGAGGCGGCAGGCGCACGATCGGCCACGATCGGCTATCGCGGCTATCAGCATGCCTCCTGCATTTCCGTGAACCATGTCGTCTGCCACGGCATCCCCGGGCCGAAAGTGCTGAAGGACGGCGATATCCTGAACATCGACGTCACCGTGATCGTCGATGGCTGGTACGGCGATACCAGCAGGATGTATGTGGCAGGCGCGCTCAGCCGCAAGGCCGAGCGGCTGATCCAGGTCACCCATGACGCGCTGATGCTGGGGATCGAGGCGGTGAAGCCCGGCAATACCTTCGGCGATATCGGCTATGCCATCCAGTCTTACGTCGAGGCGCAACGGATGAGCGTCGTGCGCGATTTCTGCGGCCACGGCCTGGGTCGCGTCTTCCACGCGCCGCCGAACGTGCTGCACTACGGCCGCGCGGGCTCGGGGCCGCGTCTGGAAGAGGGCATGTTCTTCACGATCGAGCCGATGGTCAATCTCGGCCGGCCCGAGACGAAGGTTCTTGCCGACGACTGGACCGCCGTGACCCGCGACAAGTCGCTCTCGGCACAGTTCGAGCATTCGGTCGGCGTGACGGCGGATGGCTGCGAGATCTTCACGCCCTCGCCCGCCGGGCGGTTCCATCCGACGAAGTAGTTTCGGATCGCTTCGCGATCCGACCCGCCGGGGGCTTTGCCCCCGGACCCCCAGGATATTTGGACCAAGTGGAAGTCAGAGGCCGAGAAGGGCCGCAAGGTCTTCCATCCTGCAAAAGACTTTCGCCCCCTCCGCCGCAAGCGCCACCCCTTCGCCATCCGCGGCATAGCCGAACGTGCGCATGCCCGCCGCACGGGCGGCGCGGATACCCGTGGCGCTGTCTTCGATCACGACACAGGTTTCCGGCAGGGCGCCCAGCGCCCGGGCGGCATGAAGGTAGAGGTCAGGCGCGGGTTTTGGCCGCATTACATCCTCGCGCGAGAAGATGCGGTTTTGGAGCCGAGCGCGCAATGCCGGGTGCTGGCCCAGCGTCACGTCCATCTTGGCATGGGGACCATTGGAGCCGATCGCATAGGGAATGCCCGCCGCATCGAGCGCGTCCAGAACCCTCTCGATGCCGGGGATAAGGGGCGTGCCCTTGGCAAGATGGGCGAAGATTTCCTCGTAGATCTGCGCGACCCAGTCCTCGGGCAGCGCGATGCCGCGCGCACGGACGGTTTCGGCGACCCCACCGATCGTACCGCCGAGAAAGAGTGTAGAGACCTCGGCAAGAGAAAGCCTCAGCCCGTGGCGCGCAAGGTTGGCGGCAATGACCCGATCGGTGATCGGTTCGCTGTCGACGATCACGCCGTCGCAGTCGAAGAGGACGGCGGCGGGCCTCATGCGGGAGCCCCAAGGATAGTGATCAGCGTCTCGCCATAGCGGCGCTGGTCGCGCTGGGTGAATCCCTCGGGCGGAACCGGGGCCACGCTTTCCTCCCAGACGATCAGCGCGCCGGGGGCAAGCCAGCCACCCCCGACAAGCGAGGCCAGCGCCCGTTCGCCCAACCCCTTTCCATAGGGCGGGTCGAGGAAAACGAGACCGTATCCGGGGCCCCGGTTCGGCCCCATTCTTGTCGCATCGCGGCGCCACACATCCGTGGTGCCCATCGCCTGCATCTTTTCGATATTCTGCCGGAGAAGCGCCCGCGCTACCGTTCCATCATCGACAAAGGCCACCCGCGCCGCGCCCCGGCTAAGCGCCTCCAGCCCCAAAGCCCCGGTCCCCGCGAACAGGTCGAGCACCCGGGCACCCTCAACTGGATTGCCGTAGGGCCCGTTCATCAGAAGGTTGAAGATCGCCTCGCGCACCCGGTCGGAGGTCGGGCGCAAATGCGCGGCGGCATCGCCTGCGCCAACCTCGGCCAGCTTCAGGCCGCGCCGTGCCCCGCCGATGATCCTCACGCTTTCAGAAGCGGTTTCAGGTCGGCTGCCGGGTCCGCGATGAGCGCCGGGTCAGGCGACTTGCCCGCCTCGATCAGACGTTTGCCGATCATATAGGCGCGTGCATCGTTCATCGCGTCGAGCGCCAGCAACTGGTCGCCCCTGTAGTACCAGAAGCTGACCGCGCCGCCCTCGCCCTTCCGGGTAACGATGCGGTCATAGCCGGTGTTCAGCCCGGCGATTTGCAGTTTCACGTCGTACTGATCCGACCAGAACCAGGGTTTCGCCGCATAGGCCGTGCCCGCGCCCAGCATGTTCGCAGCGACCAGTTCCGCCTGATCGATGGCGTTGCCCACGCTTTCCAGCCGGATGCGCCCGCCCTGATACGGGAAGGAGGCGCAGTCGCCCGCGGCCCAGATCGCCGGATCAGAGGTCCGCCCCTCGGCATCGGTGCGGATGCCGTTCTCGATGTCCAGTCCCGCCTCTTCGGCGAGGATCGTCATGGGCGTGATACCGACGCCGACAATGACGAAATCGGTCTCGATGGCGCTGCCATCCGACAGGACCGCCCCGGCAACGCGCCCTTCGCCCGTCAGCCGGTCGAGCCCGGTGTTTTCGATGATCCTGACGCCGTGATCCGCATGCAGCGCCCGGAAATAGTCCGATGTTTCGGGCGCGGCCACGCGTTGCAGGATACGCGGCGCCATCTCGATCAGGGTAACGGAGAGGCCCAGCTTCGCACCCACCGCCGCCGCCTCCAGCCCGATATAGCCGCCGCCGACGATCAGGAGCCTGCGGCCTGCCCGAAACTCCGCCGCCATCGCGTCGACATCGGCAAGCGTGCGCACCGTATAGACCCCCGTCAGATCGCCGCCCACCGCTGCCGGAAGGCGGCGGGGCCGCGAACCGGTGGTCAGCGCAAGCTGATCGTAGGAAATGGTCTCGCCCCCGGCGCGCACGGTTTTCGCGGTCCGGTCGATGGCAGTCACTGGGGCGCCAAGCTTCAGGGTGACGCCCTGCTCCTCCCAGAAGGAAGGTGCGCGCAGATAAAGCCGGTCCAGTTCCATCTCGCCTAGAAGGTAGCCCTTCGACAGGGGCGGGCGCTGATAGGGCGGCGCGGTTTCCTCGCCGATCATCGTGACCGGGCCCCGATAGCCAAGGCTGCGCAGCTTCGCCGCCAGCGATGCACCGGCCTGGCCCGCGCCAACGATCACGATCCCGCTCATTCCTCAACTCCCTCTGGCGCCTGATCAGTCGGACCCTATATCGTGACGCAACGAAAACGCAACGCGAAGGATGCCCATATGACGATCACGACAGGCGAGACACTGCCGCAGGCGACATTGCTGCAAATGGGGGCGAACGGGCCGGAACATGTCGATCTTGCCGCCAAACTCAAGGGCCGCAAGGTCGTGATCTTCGGTCTGCCCGGCGCCTATACCGGCACCTGCACCGGCGCCCACGTGCCCAGCTTCATCCGCACCAAGACCGGGTTCGACGCCAAGGGCGTGGACGAGATCATCTGCGTGTCGGTCAACGACCCGTTCGTGATGAAGGCCTGGGGCGACTCCACCGGCGCCACGGCCGCCGGCATCACCATGCTGGGCGACGCGGAAAGCGCGTTCACCAAGGCGATCGGCATGAACTTCTCCGCCCCGCCCGTGGGTTTTGTCGACCGTTCGAAGCGTTACGCGCTCTATGCCGAGGACGGGGTGGTCAAGGTCCTGCATGCCGAGGAAAGCCCGGGCGTCTGCGAAACCTCGGGCGGGGAGGCGATGCTGGCCGCGATCTGAGTCGAAATCCGCCGGGCGGTTTGCGCAAAGCCGTCCGGCACGCCTCAGGCGGCCGTGGCGACCTGACCCGTCAGTGTCCGTGTCGGGAAGGGAATATCAATCCCCTCGGCATCGAAGCGATCCTTGATCGCGCGGGTCAGATCGCAGGTCGTATCCCACCAATCCGCGCGGTCAACCCAGACCCTGACCGCGAAATCCACCGAACTGTCACCCAACGCCTTGACCTTGATGAAGGGCTCAGGTTCGGCATGGATGCGCGCGTCCTCGGCGATGATCGCCTGCAGTACGCGGTCGACGCGTTTAAGATCGCTGTCATACGCGACGCCGATGGTCAGATCCACCCGCCGGGTCGGATTTGTCGAATAGTTGACGATCTTAGAGGACCAGACATCGCCGTTCGGGATGATGATCTGGACATTGTCGAGCGAGGCCAGTTCGGTGAAGAACAGCGTGATCTCCTTCACCGTGCCCGACGTGCCCGCCACCTCGACGAAATCGCCACCACGGAAGGGGCGGAACAAGATCAGCATGACACCTGCTGCAAGGTTTGACAGCGTGCCCTGCAGCGCCAGCCCGATGGCCAGCCCGGCAGCACCAATCAGCGCCACGAGCGAGGTGGTCTGGATCCCGAAGCGATTCAGGATGAAAATGCCGGCAAAGACCAGAATGGCGTATTTCAGCAGGCTGCCGAGGAAGGCAAAGAGCGTCTTGTCCAGTCGTGCATAACGGTCGGCCAGCGCCAGAACCCGGCGGCGCGCCCAACCCGACACGCCCAGCGCGATGACAAGGATGAGGATGGCATAGACCGCGTTCAGGGCCATCTGCAGGGCAAGGTCGATGCGCTCCTCGGTGATCAGGTCTTGCCAGTCGTTGATCTCCATGCTTCCACGTCCCTCTCTTCTCTCTTGTTGCCTTTGGTCTCCGGATGCACGGCAGGCATACCTCTAGCGTCAGGCGCCGCGCTACCGGTCCGCCCGCTCAACGCACGAACGCTCTGCCGGTTCCCTAAAGCGTTTCGGGTTTATGTTGAAAAGCAAGTTCAGAATTCGAACGAAAAAGGTTCGAATGCTGATTCGATGTAAACCCGAAACGCTATAAACTTGCAGGTCAGGGGCGTTTCGCGTGGATCTGGCACAGGCATTCGACCGGCGCACCGTGATCCGTCTGCACCTCGGCCGCGCCCGCCAACTTGTCCATCCGCCGCGCCAGCGTGACGTCCAGCGCGGAAAGCCCGCCGCAATCATGCGTCGTGAGCGTCACATCGACCACGTTGTAAACATTGGACCATTCCGGGTGATGGTTCAGTTTTTCGGCCTGAAGAGCGGCGCGGGACATGAAGCCCCAGGCCTCGGAAAAATT
>JAUIDM010000125.1 GCA_030428915.1 Alphaproteobacteria bacterium
GCTGGCCTGCTGTCTCTGCCATGTGGCTCAGCCGACGACCACGCGCGCGTGACGCTTCTTGCCGGCCGTCAGTTTCAGTGCCTCGGCGAAGTCGCCCGCGCCGAAAATCTGTCCGGCATCGGTGGCGATATCGTCATTAACCCGGGCACCGCCCTCGGCGATCAGCCGTTTTGCGTCCTTGCCGGACTTCGCGAGGCCTGAACGCACGAAGAGCTGGGCAAGACTGATCCCGTCGGCAATCTCACCCGCCGAAAGTGTCAGCGTCGGCAGTTCCTCGCCCACGCCGCCTTTCTCGAAGACCTCTCGCGCCGTCGCCTCGGCGGCGGCGGCGGCCTCGGGCCCATGGGCGAGTTTCGTCACCTCGTTTGCCAGTACGATCTTGGCCTGATTGATCTCCGATCCCTCCAGCGCGCCCAGCCGGTCGCATTCGGCTGCGGGCAGTTCTGTGTAGAGCTTGAGGAAGCGCCCGACATCGGCATCGGTCGTGTTGCGCCAGAACTGCCAGAATTCGTAGGGTGACAGCATGTCGGCATTCAGCCAGACCGCGCCCCCGGCCGACTTGCCCATCTTCTTGCCGTCCGACGTGGTCAGCAGTGGCGAGGTGAGGCCATAGATTTCGGCGTCCAGCACCCGACGCGTCAGGTCGATCCCGTTGACGATGTTGCCCCACTGGTCCGACCCGCCCATCTGCAGCAGGCAGCCATAACGGCGGTTCAGTTCGAGGAAATCGTAGGCCTGCAGGATCATGTAGTTGAATTCAAGGAACGAAAGGGACTGTTCCCGGTCCAGGCGCGATTTCACCGATTCAAAGGACAGCATCCGGTTCACCGAGAAATGCCGCCCGATATCGCGCAGGAAATCGAGGTAGTTGAGCCCGTCGAGCCATTCGGCATTGTTCAGCATGATCGCGTCGGTCGGGCTGTCGCCATAGCTCAGGTATTTGGCGAAGACCTGCTTCATCCCGGCGATATTGGCGTCGATCTGGGCTGGCGTCAGCAGCGGGCGTTCCTCGGCGCGGAACGACGGGTCGCCGACCTTTGTCGTGCCGCCGCCCATCAGCGTGATCGGCTTGTGGCCGGTCTTCTGCAGCCAGCGCAGCATCATGATGTTCAGAAGATGTCCGACATGCAGCGACTTCGCGGTAGCGTCATAGCCGATATAGGTTGGCACGACGCCCTTGGCCAAGGCTTCGTCCAGCCCTTGATAATCGGTGCAGTCGGCCAGAAAGCCGCGCTCCATCATCACGCGCATGAAATCGGATTTCGGGTGATATGTCATTGATGCATTGTCCATCTTCTTTCCGTCCCGCATATATCCGGGGGCGGAGCCGAGGAAAAGGGCATGACGGAATCAGAAGCGATCTGGGTTCTCGGGACGATGTCGGGCACATCGCTCGACGGGGTGGACGCGGCGCTTCTGAAAACCGATGGCGACTGCATCATCGCGTTCGGGCGCCACGATTACCGCCCCTATCTCGCAGCCGAGCGCAAGGCGATCCGCGCGGCCCTCGGCCGCTGGCCGGGCGAGGCGGGGGTCGCGAAGGCGGCGGCGGCGGTGGAGCTTGCCCATACCGTGGTGATGTCGCGGCTTGCGGGTTCGGCCGAACTCGCGGGGTTTCACGGCCAGACGCTCGCCCATGAGCCGGGCGGACGAGGCACGCATCAGGTCGGCGACGGTTCGGCTCTCGCCACGACGCTCGGACTGCCGGTCGTCTGGGATTTCCGCTCGGCCGACGTGCGTCTTGGCGGGCAGGGTGCGCCGCTCGCGCCTTTTTTTCATTTCGCCTGCGCGAAATGGATCGGCGCGGAGGCGCCACTGGCCTTTCTCAACCTCGGCGGGGTCGGCAATCTGACCTGGATCGACCCGCGCAAGCCAACGCCGGAGACGGACGGGGCGTGTCTGGCATTCGATACCGGGCCAGCGAATGCGCCGGTCGACGATCTGGTTTACCGCAGGCGTGGCCAGTCGCGCGATGACGGGGGCGCACTCGCAGCGACGGGACGGGTGGATGAGGGCATTGTCGCGCGGTTCCTCGACCATCCTTATTTCTTCAAGATACCGCCGAAATCGCTCGACCGGGATGCGTTTCCGGACCTGATCGCTGCGGTTGCGGAGCTGTCAGATGCCGATGCGGCCGTGACGCTGACAGCCGCTGCGGCGGTGGCGGTCCATCGCGGTGCACGCCATTTCCCCGAACCGGTCACCCGCGTGCTCGTCACCGGGGGCGGGCGCCACAATCCGGTCCTGATGGCGATGCTTGAGACCGCATTCGACGTGCCGGTCGAGGCGGTAGAGGCCGTCGGGCTGAATGGCGATATGCTGGAGGCGCAGGCCTTCGCCTTTCTCGCCGCGCGTGTCCGGCGCGGGCTGCCGACTTCCTGCCCCGGCACGACGGGTGTGCGGGCGGCGGTCGGTGGCGGCATCATCAGCCGTCCGGACAGGTAGCCTTCGTTAAAAGAGTATGCGGAGCGTCGTCTTCTGCCCCGCTCATCCGCGCCGCCGCCGCGCCTGCCGGAGCATCGACCAGGAATAGACGATCAGCGCCGTCCAGATCAGCGAAAAGGCGATGGCGCGCGACGTGCCGAATGGTTCCTCGAACACGAATACTGCCGTCAGGAATATCATCGTCGGCGCGATGTATTGCATGATCGCGATGGTCGAAAGCCTCAGGAGTTTTGCCCCGTTGGCATAGAGCATGAGCGGAACCGCCGTCACCAGCCCGCAGCCGACAAGCATCCAGGTGTCGACGGCGACCCCCTCCATGAAGTGCCCGGCCCCGTTCCGGTACAGCCAGACCGCATAGGCGAGGGCGGGCGGCGTCAGCAGAAGCACTTCCAGCATAAAGCCCTGATTGGGGCCAATCGGCAGCCATTTCTTGCAGAACGCATAGGAGCCCCATGTCAGCGTCAGACCAAGGGCCACCACTGGCAGACGACCGGCTTCCCAGGTGAGGATCGCGACGGCGATTGCGGCAAGGCCGATGGCGATCCATTGCGCCGGGGCCAGGCGTTCGCGCAACAGGACCGCGCCAAGAAAGATCGAAAAGAGCGGGTTGATGTAGTAGCCGAGCGCTGTGTCCAGCGCATGGCCCGAACCGATGGCCCAGACATAGATGCCCCAGTTGACCGAAACGAGCGCCGAAGTCACCGCCGCCATGGCCATCATGCGCGGGGTTCTGAGCGCCCTGACAAGATCGGCCGTCCGTCCCGTCGCGATCAGCACCGCACCAGCCACAGGAACCGACCAGAGCACCCTGTGCGCGATGACCTCGACCGGCGGGATATGGGCAAGTGCTTTCATATAAAGCGGCAGGACCCCCCACAGGAGATAGGCTGACAAAGCGAAGAAGAAGCCCGGCAACGTGTCGCCGGTCGTGGATCTGGGAGGAGCGATGTCGGTCATGGCCGGTCCGGTTCTGGGGTCGGTGCCTGCCTACTGCAAGGTCGGGGGGAGGGCCATGGCCGGATTGTGCCAGGTACATTGGCCGGCGAATTCATGCCCCGCTTGATACGGCGCGACGCCCCCGATCGGTATCAGTCGATCCTGCGGACCTGGATCTGGTTTCCCTCGCCGCGCTTCATCTCGAACACTTTCAGCGACGCGATAAGGTCGCTCAGCTTGCGCTTGCCATAACTGCGCGTGTCGAAATCCGGTGCCGCCGCCGTGATGAACTGGCCGATCTGTCCCAGCAGGTACCATTCGTCATCCTGATTGATCGCGTCCATCGCCCGCATCACCAGCTTTGCCGGATCTTCCAGCTTGGCGGGGCTTTCGGCCGATCCATCGTCCTTTTTTGTCGCAGGTTTGGATTTCGGCGTCTCGGCAATCAGGTTCTCCACATAGATGAACCGTTTGCAGGCCTTGACGAAGGCCGCCGGGGTTTTGCGCAATCCCATTCCGAAGACGTCCAGCCCCTGTTCGCGGATACGGCTCGCCAGACGGGTGAAGTCGCTGTCGGACGAGATCAGCACGAAGGCATCGAAACGGCCCGAATGCAGGATGTCCATCGCGTCGATCACCAGCGCGATGTCGGAGGCGTTCTTGCCGGTCGTATTGGCGAACTGCTGATGCGGGACGATCGCAAGCGTCGCCAACTTCTCCTTCGTCCAGCCCTGCGGCGCGCCGCCGGTAAAGTCGCCATATATCCGGCGGATGCTGGCCTCGCCGAGCGAGGCGATCTCTTCGAACATGGCCTCGGCATATTTCGCCGAAATATTGTCCGCGTCGATCAGCACCGCGAGAAGAGGAGGTTTTGTGGCAGTCGCCATGGCCAGAGCCCTTTGCAATCAAAAACATATGTTGGGTAATGTAGCCGGGACCGTGCTGCCAGCACAACTTACGGGCGGTGTGGTTTACAGGCGCCGCGCCAGATAGTCCCGCGTGAATTTCGCATACCCCTCCGCCGTGACCTTCAGTTCGTCGCGCATCAGCCCATGCAGGTTCGGCAGGCGGTGAAAAGGCACAGCCGGATAGACGTGATGCTCGACATGATAGGGCATGTTCCACGCCAGAAACCGGACCACACGGTTGGTGAAGGTCGTCCGCGTGTTCTCGAACATGTTCGCGACGAAGGGGCAATCGCCGTGTTCGGCCAGAAGGTAGAGGCGCAGGAACGGCTGGCCCAGAAGCACCGGCAGGATCCAGATCCAGAAAAGAAGGGACGACCAGATCAGCGTGAGCCCGGCAAGCGCATAAAGTCCCAGCATGACCATCGCCTCGCGCCGCATGCGGGGCAGGGCGCGGTCGGAAAGGTAGGGCGCCCGCTCCCGCCCCGCAGCCAGCCGCACGATCAGCGCGACATTCGCCCGCCAGAACGGCAGACCTGACACATGAAGCAACCACGATCCAAGGCCCTCGGGCTTGCCCGCATCCAGTTCAGGGTCCTTGCCGGGGATGTTGGTGAAACGGTGATGGGCAAGGTGGAACGCCCGGAACCAGGCGAAGGGCAGCAGGATCAGGAACCCCGAGATCCGCCCCACCCAGTCGTTCAGCAGGGCAGAGCGGAACGGCGTACGGTGGGTGCATTCATGTTCCAGCGTGAAAAGGAAGACTATCGCGATGCCCTGGACCGGCAGGAGCAGCCCCCAGAACGGCACCCGCATGGAAATCAGTATGCCAAGTGCCAGGATCATCCCGGCATGACCGGCCAGATGCACCAGCCCCGCCCGGTCGCTCGTCGCGGTCAGCGCAGCCTTGTCATCGGGCGGTATCGCGGTCAGAAACTCGACGTGATCTTTCATGCCCCAAACTTCGCGTGGCCGCATCCGGCCCGCAATGCCATTTGCGACACGACCCCCATATTCGGCGGCGGCTCCCGAAAGCGACAACGGCCGCCTGACCTTCCGGTCGGCGGCCGTCCATCTCTCCGATCCATCCTGCTTACCGGGGGCGTGCCCCGCGACGGGCAGGGTCAGCGGCGGATGCCGAGACGCTTGATCAGGTCCTGATAGCGCGCATCGTCGTTGCGCTTCAGATAGTCGAGAAGCTTCCGACGCTGGGCAACGAGCTTCAGCAGCCCCCGGCGCGAATGGTTGTCTTTCGCATGGGACTTGAAGTGTTCGGTCAGCGCGGTGATCCGCGAGGTGAGGATGGCGACCTGCACTTCGGGCGAACCGGTATCGCCGTCCTTGGTCGCGTATTCCTTCATGACGCGGGCTTTTTCTTCGGCCGTGATCGACATCGGGGTCTCCTTTCGGAATTAAGGGTTATGGCGCAAGCCGGGATGTCGTCCAGCAGGGCCCATGGAGGTCATCCGCCAGTTCGGGCGGATGCGGGCGTATACGGGCAAACGCGCAGGAAGGAAAGCGCAAATTCTCATCAGCCGCAAACCGGCCTCAGGCCGCGCCGACCTGCTCGGCCATCAATTCCACTTCCGCCGCGGTCAGGCCCGGCGCACCCAGCACATGGGCCACGACCGTGCCGTCGATCAGGATATGCACGGCGTCGGCAAGAATGGTGTCGGGCTCGACCGTGATCCGGGGGTCGGGATGGGCAACCGGATCGTAGAGCATGACCAGCCGATCCTCGTCCGGGTTGTAGTCTGCAATGACGGCGGGGCCGTCATCCTCGCCCAACCAGTCCGAGAGACGGAACATATCCGCCCCGTTGCCACCTTCCGCCCAGTCATCGTGACCGGCAATGATCGTATCGTCGCCATTGCCGCCATTTAGGAAGTCGCGGCCATCGGTGTCGGGGTCGCTACGGCCAGGCGCGCGGCCATCGAGCAGGTCGTTGCCGTCGCCGCCCATGAGCGTGTCCTGCCCGGTGCCGCCGATCAGAACGTCATCGCCAAGCGCGCCCTGAAGGGCATCCTCGCCCGCGCCGCCGGTCAGAGTATCGGCCCCGCCGCCCCCGATCAGCCGGTCATTTCCGTCGCCGCCATCAAGCTTATCGTCGCCCTCATATCCCGACAGGACATCGTCACCCGCGCCGCCCGCGAGACTGTCATCGCCATCCTCGCCATGCAGCGTGTCCTTGCCGTTATCGCCCGCAAGCGTATCGTCGCCGTCCTGTCCGTGCAGGTCGTCGCCGCCATCGCCGCCGCTGATCTGGTCGTCGCCATCATATCCGCCGATCTGGTCGTCGCCTTCTCCGCCGGCGATCAGGTCGGCCCCTTCGCTGCCGACAAGGATGTCTTCCAGCGGCGTGCCCTCGATCACGTTTTCCGGTGTCTCGGTGTCCCCGCCAAGGGCATCGTCCGCCGCGTCATCGCCGTCATCCTGCGGCTGGTTCAAGATCCCGCTCACCTCGACCGCGACCCCTGCCGCCAATAGTCCCAGCAATCCTGCCAGCATGAACATGCGTAACCCCCACGTTTTGTTGCCGGCAGCCCCATCCGCCGGTACACCCCGTGCTCCATTCAACGGGCGGAGCGTTAACGCGCGCCGAATTCAGTCCCGGTTAGCTACAATTCTCGGCATTTTGAGTGCCGCATCATGCAACCCAGGGCTGCATCGTCTCTGCATATCCGACATAGAGCGGATGGCGTGGATGGCCCGCTTTGGTCTGCCCGAGGTGCCAGAGTGGGATTCCCGCGCCGCGCAACAGCGCTTCGACCTCTTCGGCCCGTCGCTGATGTGCGCCATGTACGCCCCAGCCGCAGAGCACGCAGCCAGCCCGTGTGGCGGCCAGCATCAGCTCTGCATTCGTGTCGGGGCCGACGGGGTGGCTTGCGCGTTTCAGGTGGCGCGGGTCGGTCGCGCGATAGGCGAAGAGGTTCGCCACCGCGAAACCGCCAAAGCCCAGCATGCGCGCTCGCCGTTCGCAGCGCTCGATCGTCGGATCGTTTCGTTCCTCGGTCGCGGTGGACGGGTTCAGGAGTATATAGAGCAGCGCGTCCCCGTCGCCCCAGCGGCGCGACAGAAGATAGCGGTAGGTTCCGCATCCCGAATAGAGCGCCTCGGACCGCTTGCCATCCGCTTCGTGGCACCGCCGGATCATCGGAACGGGACCGGGGCGGTGAAGGTCATTCCCTTGCCGCTCTCGGGGTGGTTGAAACGCAGGCTTTCGGCATGCAGCATCAGTCGCGGATAGTCGCGCGCCTGCCCCTCGGCATAAAGCGGATCGCCAAGGATCGGGTGGCCAAGCTCCATCATATGCACGCGCAATTGGTGACTGCGGCCGGTCATCGGGAAAAGCCGCACCCGCGTCGTGCCGTCCTCGTCATGGCCCAGCACCTTCCAGTCTGTCCGGGCGGGCTTGCCATTCTCATGATCGACATGCTGGCGCGGCCGGTTCGGCCAGTCGACGATCAGCGGCAGATCGACGGTGCCCGCCTTCGGCTCCAGATGCCCCCAAAGGCGGGCGCGATAGGCTTTCTTCGTCTTCCGCGCCTCGAACTGGGCGGACAGGTCGCGCTGGGCATGGCGGGTCAGGGCAAAGACGATGACGCCCGACGTGTCGCGGTCCAGCCGGTGAACCAGCAGCGCCTCCGGATACAGGCCCTGCACCCGCGTGATCAGGCAATCGGCCAGATCCTCGCCCCGCCCCGGCACGGTCAGAAGTCCCGCGGGCTTGTCGATGACAAGGATCGCGTGATCGGCATGGATCACCGAGAGGGGATCGTCGGGCGGGGCGTAGGCGGCATCGGTCATGGGCGCGCGGATAGCACAGCGCGCCGCCGCTCGGCCAGCCCCCGGCGGCTGCAGAAATCGTCGGCCACCGCCCTTGACTTTCACCCATCACTGAAGGATAAGCCCGCATCCCGGCGGGTCTATCGGCCCGGCCGGGATTCTATCTTTGGAAAAGTCGCTCTCAAACGGGGCGCGCTGCCCGAGGCGGGGAAACCCGAAAACGCCGGATCATCCGGGGCCACAGGGCGCGGCAGAAATGAAGGAAAGACCCATGTTCGCGGTCCTCAAGACCGGTGGCAAGCAGTACAAGGTTCAGGCGGGCGACGTGCTCCGCGTGGAACTGATCGCAGCCGCCGCTGGTGACAAAGTCCAGTTCAACGAAGTTCTCATGATCGGCGGCGACAAGCCGGTTCTGGGCGCGCCGCTTGTCAAGGGCGCTGCCGTTCAGGCCGAAGTCATCGACGACATCAAGGCCGACAAGGTCATCACCTTCTGGAAGCGCCGCCGCAAGCACTCTTCGCAGCGCACCCGTGGCCACCGCCAGAAGCTTACGCTGCTGCGCGTCACCGACATCCTCGCCTCCGGCGCGGACAAATCGGGCGTGAAGGAAGCCATCGGCACCCATGCCGCCCGCGTCGCCGCGCATAACAATGCGGCCCCGGCGGACAAGGCCGAGAAGACGGCCGCAGCGGCGAAAAAGGCCCCGGCCAAGAAAGCCGAAGCCAAAGCCGCCCCGGCAAAGAAAGCTGCGCCCAAGAAGGCCGCGGCCAAGACGAAGGAGTAACACCCCATGGCACATAAAAAGGCAGGCGGTTCCTCCCGCAACGGTCGCGACTCGGCCGGTCGCCGTCTCGGCGTGAAACTTTTCGGCGGCCAGGAGGCAGTTCCGGGCGCCATCATCGTGCGTCAGCGCGGCACCACCTGGTGGCCGGGCGAAGGCGTCGGCATGGGCCGTGACCATACGATCTTTGCCACCGCCGAAGGCCGCGTGACCTTCCGCAAGGGTCTCAAGGGCCGCACCTTTATTTCGGTCCTCCCGGTGGCGGAGGCAGCCGAGTAAGCCGAACCGTTACAATCGGATTGTAGATCGGGACCGGCTGAAAGGCCGGTCCCTTTTCTTTTACAGGCAGGAGTTTGCCAGTGTATGGTTTCATCGAGGCAATGGTGAGCATGATCGCGGTGCGTGTGAATGGCGCACAGTTGAACCGGCCATGCTCACGCCCCATTTGGGGTGTATCGGGCGGGACGGCGCGGGAGGCGGTCGCAAGGACTGCGCGCCGTTTTGCGAGTGTCGGACAAAGTATGGCCGGTAGGGCGGCCATGCGGCGCTCCATGCGTTGAGGAGGAGGAAGAGCACATGATTCAGCAAGCGATCGTCGTCCAGCCCGCGCTGGCGGCAGAACGGTTTGTTCTGCGCCCGCTCCGGATGTCCGATGCCGGCCTGATCGAAATGTATACCTCCGACCGGCGCGTCGCCGAAGGCACGCGGACCATTCCCCATCCTCTGCCCCCCGGCGCGACCGAGGCCTTTCTCGGCCGCGTTCTCACGGATGGCTCGGGCGAGGATATCTGGGTCATGGACGGGTCCGAGCTTGGCCATGCCGAGGTGCTGGGTCTCGTCAGCCTGATCCGGATGGAGCGTGAGCAGAGCGAGATCAAGTACTGGGTCGCGCCCGCCTTCTGGAACACCGGCTACGCTTCCGAGGCGGTCGCCGCCATCGTTGCGGCCAATCCCCACCGGGCCCGCACGCTCTTTGCCGAGGTCTTTCAGGACAATCCCGGCTCCGCCCGGGTGCTGACAAATTGCGGTTTCGAATATCTCGGTGATGCCGAGGCCTATTCGGTCGCCCGTGGCACGACTGCGCCGACCTGGACCTACCTGCGCAAGATGGCCTGACCAAAATGCCTCCCCGCGCTGTCATCAAAACAGCGCGGCTCACCCTGCGCCCCCTGAGTGACGCCGATGAGAAGAACGTGGTCGCCGGTATCGGCGACTACGGGATCGCATGCTGGCTCACCACGGCGCCGCACCCCTATCGTCCAGAGGATTTCCACAGCTTTCTCGGCACCGCCCGGCCGGGCAAGGTCTGGGCGATTGACGATGGCGGGGGCTGTTGTGGCGCGATCGGGCTCGACCCTACCCTGGGTTACTGGCTGGCCCGGCGGGTCTGGGGCCGGGGATATGCGACGGAAGCCGCCCGTGCGGTGCTCGCCGTCCATTTCGCTGACCCGGCCTCGGGGTCCGTACACTCCGGCTGTTTCGCGGGCAATTCCGCCTCGCGCAATGTCCTGACCAAACTCGGATTCCAGCCCGACGGGTTCCGCCTGACGGCCTGCCGTGCCAGCGGCGACAGTGCAGTCCTTCTTCAATGCATGGCCCTGACCCGCGATGACTGGCGCGCGGCAGTTCCGTCATGATCTCGGTCGACAGGTCGATCCGCAGATCTCGCAGCATTCAAGCCGCTGTGCGGCCCCCGGGGTCCGACCGTCCCGTCTTCTTCATTGCAAAAGTACCCCGGGAGGGTCCGGGAGGGCAGCGCCCTCCCGGCGGGTCGGCCGAGGCGACCGAGGCCGAACTCTTAACCCGCTGCGCGTCTCTGCCATACGATTGG
>JAUIDM010000126.1 GCA_030428915.1 Alphaproteobacteria bacterium
CGCCACGGGCTCGGAACCCTCCAGCCTGAAAGGCGTGGAGGTTGACGAAAAGGTCGTCGTCACCTCCACCGGCGCGCTGGAACTCGGCAAGATTCCGAAAGAGATGGTGGTGATCGGCGCGGGTGTGATCGGCCTCGAACTCGGTTCGGTCTATGCCCGTCTCGGCACCAAGGTGACGGTCGTCGAATTCCTCGACGCGATCACGCCGGGCATGGACGCTGAGGTCCAGAAGACGTTCCAGAGATTGCTGAAAAGACAAGGACTTGACTTCATCATGGGCGCCGCCGTTCAAGGAGTAACGGTCAAGGGCGGCAAGGCGAAAGTGACCTACAAGCTGCGCAAGGACGACAGCGAGGCGACGCTCGACGCCGACTGCGTTCTGGTCGCGACGGGCCGCAAACCCTATACCGACGGGCTCGGGCTGGAGGCGCTCGGCGTCGAGATGGAGAAGCGCGGCCAGGTCAAGACCGACGACCACTGGCAGACCAGCGTCAAGGGGATCTATGCCATCGGCGACGCCATCATCGGCCCGATGCTCGCCCACAAGGCCGAAGACGAGGGCATGGCGGTCGCCGAGGTCCTTGCCGGCAAGCACGGTCACGTTAACTATAACGTAATCCCCGGCGTGATATACACCGCCCCCGAGGTTGCCACTGTCGGCAAGACCGAGGAGCAGCTGAAGGAAGAGGGGCGCGCCTACAAGGTCGGCAAGTTTGCCTTCATGGGCAATGGCCGTGCCAAAGCCGTGTTCCAGGGCGACGGGTTCGTGAAATTGCTCGCCGACAAGGAAACCGACCGCATCCTCGGCGCCCATATCATTGGCCCCGCGGCAGGCGACCTGATTCACGAGATCTGCGTCGGCATGGAATTCGGCGCGGCCGCCGAGGATATCGCGCTGACCTGCCACGCCCATCCGACCTTCTCCGAAGCGGTGCGCGAGGCCGCGCTGGCCTGCGGCGACGGCCCGATCCATTCCTGACCACCTCAGGTTTCTCAGGGACGCAGGATCATCCCGCGATGTGACGCAATCCCTGCGTCACATCGGTCCGCACCGCCAGCCGCAGCGCCGGTTCGTCGCCTGCCTTCAGGGCGGCGATGATCATCCGGTGATGCTGCGGCGGTTCAGAGCGGGCGATACGGGCATAGACCGCCCGCATCGTCGGACCAAGCTGCAGCCAGACCGTCTCGGCCACCGCCAGCATCGCCGGCGCCTGGGCGCGCAGATAGAGCGTGCGGTGAAACTCCAGGTTGGTACGGATATAGGCCACCGCATCGCGCTTCACCGCGGCCTCCGCATTGGCCATGTTGATCGCCTGCAACCGTTCGATCAGCGCCCAATGGGCCCGCGGCAGGGCGCGGCTCGCCAGTTCCGTCTCGATCAGCGCGCGCAGGGTGGCCAGTTCCTCGATGCGCTCGTTCGACAGCTCCGGCGTGGTCACCCGGCCCGATGAGGACAGCGTCAGCGCGCCTTCCGCCGCCAGCCGCCGCATCGCCTCGCGCGCGGGCGTCATCGACACCCCGTAGGCTTTCGCAATGCCCCGAAGCGTCAGCGCCTGCCCCGGCGCCAGTTCGCCATGCATGATCTGCTGGCGCAGCGATCGGTAGAGCCGGTCATGAGACGCCAGGCCCGGATCCGTCGGGCGGGGTTGCGGAACTGTGCCGGACGGGATCACCATGCGCCTCCGAAACGCGGTTGACGCCCATGACTAGACCGGTCACGCACCGAAATCCACCCGGTGCAGCGATGGCCCATGCGTGCGCAGCCAGCGCCGCTTGCCAGCATAGTCCGGCATCAGCTGCGCCACCACGGCCCAGAACGCCTCCGAATGATTCATCTCCTCCAGATGCGCGACCTCATGGGCCGCGACATATTGCAGGACATCCGGTGGCGCCATGATCAGCCGCCAGGAATACATCAGGCTGCCATCGGCGGTGCAGGACCCCCATCTGGACCGCGTGTCGCGCAAGGTCAGCCGCGCGAAGGGCCGGCCGAGCCGCGCGGCATAGGTCTCGCTGGCAGTTTGCAGCCGCTGCCGGGCGGCAAGCTTCAGAAACGCCCGGACCCGGACTCCGATATCCGGCGTGCCCGCAGGCACCAGAAGCTCATCGCCCTCTACGCGCACGGAGCGGATGGCGGCCTCTGTGACGGTCAGCGGGCGGCCTTCGAAAGGCAGTGTTCGGCCCGGTGCCAGACGCTCCGATCGTTCCGTCCGCAGCAGGGCCTGCCGCAGCCATGCCTCCTTGTCGCGCGCAAAGGCGAGCGCCTCCGCCTCCCGCGCCCGGGCGGGCATAGACAGGGTCACCTTGCCATCCAGCTGCGACACGCGCAGCGAAAACCGCCGTGCGCGCGGCGAGCGGCGCAAGGTGAGTTCGACGGGCGGATCTCCGGGCAAATAACGCTGGTTCATCTCGGTCCTTTCCGGCCCCAGATTACAGAGCCGGCCCGCCGGGAAAAGGCCAAAGCGCAACGATCGCAGATTCCCGGCAAAAGCCTTTGACAGCCCCGCGCACTTGTGGCAGTTGGCACCGACTCTCAGATAGACGTGCACGGAAGGAGTGTTCCATGCCCAAGGACGAATGGGGCGTCAAGCGCCTCTGCCCGCATTGCGCCAGCCGGTTCTACGACCTTCAGCGCGACCCGATGACCTGCCCCGAATGCGGTCATACCTTCACGGCTGAAAGCCTTGTCGCCGGCCGTGGCCGCGCGCTGATCAGCGAAAAGACCGCAACGAAGAGTGACGATCTCGACAACGACGATCTGACCGACGACACCGACCTCGACGAGGATTCCGGTGATGCGGACCTCGACGACGATCTGCTCGAGGATGACGAGGATGATGATGTCTCGCTCGACGATATCGCCGATGTGGCGACGAACGACGACGACAACTGAAGCCTGGGCAAGCACCCTGACAGGTGCCACGACAGACGGCAAAGGGCGCGGCATCACCGCGCCCTTTGTCCTTTTGGCCCCTGCGCCCAAACTTGTCGGGCGCCCCATTTTTCGCTTGCACCGCCCCCCCGGCTTGCCTATATCGCGCCTCACGCGGGCGGCAACGCCCGGACCTCCGGTGGGGCCATAGCTCAGTTGGGAGAGCGCTTGAATGGCATTCAAGAGGTCAGGGGTTCGACTCCCCTTGGCTCCACCAAATCTACCGAATTCAGACCGATCACGTGGCAGCACCTGGCGCCGCCGGATTTTCGTTAAAGTCGCTCGAGATCGAGCAATGCCGTTCGGAAACGGCGCTCGCACCTGCGGGGAACCGGACTGCCGTTGGGCCCGACTTGAGTAGCGGAGACTGCTGATCCTGTTCCTGTGCCCCCGCACCCGTTTCCATGGTATCGTGAGATGTTGAGGGAGGGACCATGAACGTTCTTCGGATCGCCTGCGCACTGGCGATGTGGCCGGTCTCAGTCATCGCGGGTGGTGGCGAGGCATCATTGGCGCCCGTTGGATCGAGTGTTCCCGTCCACTACATCGACTTGCGCGGATACGAAACCGACCGTCAGTTCCCGGTCGCTGAAATACCTGAAGCGCGCGGGGCCCGGTTCATTCTCATTCATGGATTTCGGACGCCCGAATCCCGCGGTCTCGAACTCGCCGCGCATGTTGGCACGCATATTCACGCAACAATGCCGGACGGCGCGTCCGACGAGCTTTGGGCGTTGCTTTGGAACTCGGGCGGCAACAACAGTATAGACTTCCCAGGCGCCGTCAGCCGGGCAAACGACCTTGGCGAACCGGTAAGCGCGATCTTGGACCGCTTTGTCAGCACCAGTGACGGGCATCCCGTGATCGTTATCGCCCACAGCCTTGGTGCTCGGGTGGCTCTCTCTGCAATGAACAGGCTTCAAGGTCCGGCGAAGATCGATCTTCTGGCGCTGGTCCAGCCGGCCGTTCCCTACGCTTCGATCTACGACTGGTCGGGCAAAGACGTCTACAACAGCCTGTTCGACTCTAACCATCCTGACCCGCGACGCCGCATTCCGTGGGACACTTCGGTCACGCCCTGCGAATTCGCATCGGGCATCGATCGTGCGGCCCGCATCATCATCACGCAATCATGGCATGACGACACACTGGACCTGCCATTTGAGGTCGGCCGGTTACCGGTCGCCGAAGATTGCTGGCCGGTCGACGGGGACCCCGCTCTGGGGCGTCCGTTCAAGCTGCCGCCGTCGCGCCGGGTTGTATACCCCGGAACGCCCCTGCCTTGGGAGGATATGACGCGCCCCTCGATCCGTGTCATTCACGGTCTGGACCCCTTCGACATCCCCGAACACGAACGTGCAATTCCCGAACTTCGGGAGCCCGATGCGATTGTCGTCTATTCCTTCTATCTCTCGCATCCCGCGACCGAGTTTATCGACCTCGGGAGCATTCTCGATGTGCCACCGGCCGACTGGCACTCACCGCTTACGGGTCCGTCCGGCCGTTCGCTTGTTGCCGCAATCCGTGACCGCCTTGAATAGGTGCGGGTGGCGCCACACCGAAATGACGATCCTTTTGGTTCGCGTGCGAAGCTGACGGCCTAGGTGTGGTCCCGGCCTGGCGGTACAGCCCGCACCTGCCCTGCCCTTACCCCGCGATGGCCCTGATACCCAGGAAGATGACCGCCGACATCAGCGCGGCGGCGGGCACGGTCACGACCCATGCGGCGATGATCGTGGTGAAATGGGTCCGGCGCACCAACTTGCGACGGCCGCGTTCCGCAGGTGCCAGGCTCGGCCGGTCGGGCATCGCCATGCGGGCCCTCTTCAGACGCCGCTCGGTATCCCATTCACGGAAGAATCCGACGCCAAAGACCGCGCCCACGGCGATATGGGTCGAACTGACGGGCAAGCCCAGCCAGCTTGCAATGATCACCGTGATCGCCGCCGAGAGGGCCACGCAATAGGCCCGCATCGGGTTCAGCTTGGTGATCTGGCTGCCGACCATGCGGATCAGTTTGGGACCGAAGAGGAAGAGCCCGAACGAGATACCGAGGGCGCCGATCACCATCACCCAATGGGGAATGCTGACGGCCTCCGCGAAATCACCTGTCTGCGAGGCGCTGACAATGGCCGCAAGCGGTCCGACCGCGTTTGCCACGTCATTGGCCCCATGGGCAAAGCTCAGAAGCGCTGCCGAAACAACGAGCGGAATGCCGAACAGGACCTTCAGCGATTTGTTGCGGTTTTCAAGACCCTCGGACTGCCGCCGGATCACCGGGATCATCGCGACCCAGATCCCGATCCCCGCGACAAGGCCGATCAGAAGGGCAGAGCCGAGCGATATCTTCATCAGATGCTTCAGCCCCTTCAACGCCAGATAGGCGGCAAAGGCGCCCGCCATGATGCCCACCAGCATCGGAACCCAGCGCCGGGCGGCCGCGATCTTGTCGTCCTGATAGATGATGCGCGCCTTGATGAACCACAGGAACCCGGCCGCGATCAATCCGCCGAGGACGGGAGAGATCACCCAGCTTGCCGCGATCGTGCCCATCGTGCTCCAGTTGACCGCAGCAAAGCCCGCCGCCGCGACCCCGGCGCCCATCACGCCACCTACGACCGAATGGGTCGTCGAGACCGGCGCCCCGATCCAGGTGGCGAGGTTGACCCAGAGAGCCGAGGACAGAAGTGCCGCCATCATCGCCCAGATGAAGATCGAACCATCCGCCATGCTGTCGGGCGCGACGATGCCCTTGGAGATGGTCGACACCACGTCCCCCCCGGCGATCAGTGCGCCCGCGCTTTCGAAGATCGCGGCGATGACGATGGCGCCGGTCATGGTCAGCGCATTGGCACCGACCGCAGGCCCCATATTGTTGGCCACATCGTTGGCACCGATGTTCAGCGCCATGTAGGCGCCGAAGGTGGCGGCGATCATGACGATCAGCGTATTGCTGGTCTGGCCGAAGAAGATCATCGCGGCGAGGCCCGCCAGCACGATGAAGACAAAAGCGATGCCCGGCCCCACAAGCGGTCGGCCGACATAGGCCGTCGCGGTTTCCAGATTGGACAGGCGCCCGAGATCGCGGTCCAGCGTCTCAAGATGCCTCGCTTCAAGGTCTTTGTCGGCCATGTTTCCCCCGGGATTTGCGCCCGCTGGGTAGGGTGGAATCGCTTTCGGATCAACCGCCGTCAGTGTCGCGGTACCGGATTTCTCGCGGCAGCGGCTTTTTCGCCGATCACCGCAAGGCGTGCGGAATCTCGCAAACCGGAATCGGCACCATCTTGTGCCGGTTGGCCGCGTTCAGACGGCGGTAGATCTTCAGCACGTCCGCCTGCCGTCCGGTCAGCCCGGCCTCGTCCCCCGCAAAGGTCATCGCCCATTCCAGTTCGGGATAGCTGGCGCCGATCTGGTCCTCGTCCGTGCGGCTGTCGCCCCAGAGCCCGTCCGTCGGCGGCGCGGCGAGGATCGCGTCATTCACGCCCAGGGTACGACCGATCTCATAGACCTCGGACTTCATCAGATCGGCGATCGGGCTCAGGTCCACCCCGCCATCGCCGTATTTCGTGAAGAACCCGATGCCGAAATCCTCCACCTTGTTGCCGGTGCCAACCACCAGACGGCCATGCAGACCGGCGAGGTAGTAAAGCGTCGTCATCCTCAGCCGCGCACGTGTATTGACGAGCGCCATGTCACGCGCCGCCCCCGTCGGCTCCCCCGGCAGTGCCGTGACGAGCCTGTCGAAGACCTCCGTCAAGTCCACCGCGATGCCCTCGACGTGCGGATGCCGCGCCTTCAGCATCGCGATATGGTCGCGCGCCCGGCTCACCTGGTCGCTGCCCTGATGGATCGGCATCTCCACCACCAGGGTCGGCCGCCCGGTCCGCGCCGCGAGCGCCGAGGAGACGGCGGAATCGATCCCGCCCGACACGCCGACCACGAACCCCTTCGTCCCGGCGCGGGTGCAGTAGTCCTCCAGCCAGCCGGTGATATGGTCGATGACCGCTTCAGTCTGCATGACGCCTGATCCTTCTTCCCGGTTCGGGGCCGGCCTGACCGCCCCGCCCGCTTTCCATGGTGGGCTATGCCCGCCCTACCCCTATATTTCGCGGACGATCCCCGGATTGCAAGGGCAACCCCGCTTGCCCCCCGCCCCCGCGCATGGTCTAATCTGCCACCAATCAAGAAGACGAGCAGCACCATGGCGAACGACATCTTCTCCGGCCAGCCGGACGACTATAACGCCTCTTCCATCGAGGCTCTCGACCCGATGGAAGCTGTCCGCAAGCGCCCCGGCATGTATATCGGCGGCACCGATGAGCGGGCGCTGCACCACATGGCGGCAGAGATCCTCGACAACTCGATGGACGAAGCGGTCGCGGGCCATGCCAACCGGATCGAGGTGGAGCTTCACGCCGACCACGCCATCACCATCCGCGACAACGGCCGCGGCATCCCGGTCGACCCGCATCCGAAATTCCCGAAGAAATCGGCCCTCGAAGTGATCTTCACCGAGTTGCACGCAGGCGGCAAATTCTCCGGCAAGGCTTATCAGACCTCAGGCGGCCTGCATGGCGTCGGGGCCACGGTCGTCAACGCCTTGTCCGATTCCCTTGTCGTCGAGGTCGCGCGCAACAAGGAGCTTTACGAACAGCGATTTTCGCGCGGCCATCCCCTCGGCCCGTTGCAAAAGACCGGCGCCACCCAGAACCGGCGCGGCACCACGATCACCTTTCACGCGGATGAGGAGATCTTCGGCCATCACCGCTTCAAGCCCGCCCGCCTCTTCAAGATGGTCCGCTCCAAGGCCTATCTCTTCTCGGGCGTGGAGATCCGCTGGAAATCCGCCATCGACGACGGCGAAACGCCCGTTGAGGCGACGTTCCACTTCCCCGGCGGTCTGGCCGATTACCTGAACGAACAGTTGAACGGGTCGACGACCTATGCCGAGCGTCCCTTCTCCGGCAAGGTCAGCTTTCAGGACAAGTACGGCGAACCCGGCAGCGTCGAATGGGCGATCAACTGGACGCCCTCGCGCGACGGCTTCATCCAGTCCTACTGCAACACCGTCCCCACGCCCGAGGGCGGCACGCATGAGGCAGGCTTCTGGGCGGCAATCCTGAAGGGCATCCGCGCTTACGGCGAGCTTGTGAACAACAAGAAGGCCGCGCAGATTAACCGCGACGACCTGCTGACCGGGGGCTGCGCGCTCGTCTCCTGCTTCATCCGCGACCCGGCCTTTGTCGGCCAGACCAAGGACCGGCTTTCGACCGAGGCGGCGCACAAGATGACCGAAGGCGCGGTGCGCGACCATTTCGACAACTGGCTGGCGGCGGATACGAAATCGGCCGGTGCCATTCTCGATTTCCTCGTGCTCAGGGCCGAGGAACGCCTGCGGCGGCGGCAAGAGAAGGAGACGGCGCGGAAATCCGCCACGAAGAAACTGCGCCTGCCCGGCAAGCTCGTCGATTGCTCGGCCACCAACCGCGAGGGGACGGAGCTGTTCATCGTGGAGGGCGACTCGGCCGGCGGTTCGGCCAAGATGGCGCGCGACCGGGCGACACAGGCGCTCTTGCCGCTCAGGGGCAAGATCCTCAACGTCCTCGGTGCGGCCTCCTCAAAACTCGGCACCAATCAGGAAATCAGCGACCTGACCCAGGCGCTCGGCTGCGGCCTCGGGACACGGTTCAACGTCGATGACCTGCGCTATGACAAGGTCATCATCATGACCGACGCCGATGTCGACGGCGCCCATATCGCGTCCTTGCTGATGACCTTCTTCTTCACCCAGATGCGGCCCCTGATCGACAAGGGCCACCTCTACCTCGCCTGCCCGCCGCTCTACCGCCTGACCCAAGGCGCCAAGCGCATCTATGTCGCCGATGATGCCGAGAAGGAACGGATGCTCGCCAAGGGCCTCGGCGGCAAGGGCAAGATCGACGTCCAGCGCTTCAAGGGTCTGGGAGAGATGGACGCCAAGGACCTGAAAGACACGACCATGAACCCCGCGACCCGGAAACTGATCCGGGTCAGCATCCACGACGAGGTGCCGGGAGAGACCGGAGACCTCGTGGAGCGGCTGATGGGCAAGAAGCCGGAACTTCGGTTCCAGTATATCAGCGAGAACGCGCGGTTCGTGGAGGAGTTGGATGTTTAGAGTTTTGCTAACTCCGCAGCCTGATCAACGTTTATAACTCCGACGTACCGTAGGATAGCATCACGGGCACGGGGACTTGCGACGGACAAATGCTGACGGAACCTTTGCATCCGCTCGCCTAAAATTGTTATTCTATCTTCAATTTTACAGTTGAACGAGTTTATTACGGCCCCAGGTTCTTCACTTTTTTCTTTGGAGGCCACAAACCCGGACAACTCAATGCCGGATAGTATTTGGTCATAGGCCAGCCTGAGATCTTCTAGGCTATTTGAAGAGATTAGTATATCATCTACATAGACGGTAATTATAAGACCTCCTTTGCGCAACTCTCGGACTGCGGAGCCCAGCGCGCTTTTTTCAAATACAAGAGTAGCCAGCAGCATCGACTGAGGAAAACCATACGGCAGGAACTTGCGTTTATCAGCTTCGACGCAACTTTCTGTCGCAATATCGAGCGCCGCTCGATTTGTGAAACCAATCTTACAAAGTGCTCTATGGACGCGAGTTCGCGAAACGGAAGTAAAGAACCTAGTTAGATCAATACTTGCGTGAAAGCTCTGCGTAAGATGTGGGCGCATCGCAGCAACGTGACCACCGGCTTTTTTCAGATGATAGAAGTATGGCTCAGGCTTCCAGCGCGAAAGTATCTTCTTGCTTAAATTGTCACCGTAGCGTTTGCACGCATCTGTTGGGACGTAAACAAATTTTCCTGGCTTGATCTCGAATCTGAATTCGTAGTTTCTTAGCATTGTAGTTAGCGGCCTCGCTGAAGATTTTCCAGACCAGGTAGGCAAACTTGGCAATCAAGTATACCACCGGCCCGTATCTCCGAGCGAGGCGCAGGAAGTAGTTGGCTTTCTTCATTTGAAAACCTCCTATCTTGCATCCGGCCCCCTTTCGCTTTCGCGACGATCGCTAACCAACCGCAAGATCGCTGCACGAATGCATTAATCCGCGTGCCATGTAGCAGGTGTAATGGAACATACATACCATTAGGGCCCATACTACCGCCGGACATAGCAATGAAATGTGGTGCACATGACGCTCTGTCAAGATGCATCCAAAACAATGAGTGTAGCAAGCCGTAGGGTGCGCTTCAGCAAGCCTCAGCGAGCTGTAGGGTGCGCATTCATGCGCACCATTCACCGCACCGACCACACCCAACGCCCGCCATTCCTCCCAGCATCACCACTTGCCCCGCCCGATTTGTCCCGCGACAAGTCGAGGCACTGCCTCGACGGCCGCGCCTGCCGCCCGGCCCACCCAGGCAGGCGCGGCCCGATTTCCAACCGCCGGTCCCTGCCGCACCCCCCTTGGCCTGCGGCTTGCGCCTCCGGCCAATCGGACCGGGCGACGTGCCACTGGCACGTCCCCTGATCGGTCCTCTGGCGCCCGATCCCCGCTTAACACCCGCTCACCCCACCGTGCGCCCGTGCCATACGTTTTGCCGACACTTTGCCGACGGCTTGCCGACCGCTGCCGGTCCGGTTTTCCCGACCTGCGGGACGGTGCCCTTTCTGTTAGTCTGCCAATATTGATGAAAGGCATTTTCCAAGGGACCGAAGGGTAACAGGCCGGGGGTCCGGA
>JAUIDM010000127.1 GCA_030428915.1 Alphaproteobacteria bacterium
CCTCGATCGGGCTGCAGTTCTGCGCCCCGAAGAAGATCGCAGTGCGCCCGGTTGCCTTCGCCCGCCGCACATCGTCGCCGCTGCGGCCCTGAAAGATCAGATCCGGGTACTGCTCGAACCAGCGGTTCCAGCGTTCGATGTTCAAAACCGTCTCACGGAAGTTCTCGTGATAGGTGATGGTGACATGGACCGCATCCAGTCCGCCTTCCCGCATCTGGCGGAAGATCTTTTCGGACCAGTTTGCGTATTGCAGGCAATCGATGCGGTATGTCATGGATTACTCCGGGCTGCCGGCGGCGATATAGGCGGTCTTGACGGTGGTGTAGAACTCGGCCGCGTAGGCGCCCTGTTCGCGGGGGCCATAGGAACTGTCGCCACGCCCCCCGAAGGGCACGTGGTAATCGGTGCCCGCCGTCGGCAGGTTGACCATCACGCAGCCGGTGCGCGCGTTCCTGCGGAAATGCGCGGCGCGGGCCAGGCTTTTGGTCACGATGCCCGAGGTCAGGCCGAAATTCGTGTCGTTCACGACCGAAAGCGCCTCATCATAGCTGTCGACCTTGATGACGCAGGTGATCGGCGCGAACATCTCCTCGCGGTTGATGCGCATGTCGTTCCGGGTCGCCGTAAAAACGGCGGGTGACATGTAGTAGCCTTCGGTCTTCATCGTCAGCCGCTCGCCGCCGCATTCCAGCGTCGCGCCTTCTTTCCTGCCGAGGTCGATATAGCCGAGGTTGCCGTTCAACTGGCCTTCGCTGACCACCGGCCCCATCTGGGTGCCCGCCTCCAGCGCGTGACCAACCTTGAAGGCCTTCGCCGCAGCGACCAGCTTTTCCACGAAGACGTCATGGATTGCCGAATGCACGACGAGGCGCGACGAGGCCGTGCATTTCTGCCCCGAGCCGCCAAAGGCACCCCCGGCAGCAAGGCTGACGGCCAGGTCGAGATCAGCGTCGTCCATGACCGCGAGCGCGTTCTTCGAGCCCATTTCCATCTGAAGTTTCGTCAGATTACCAATGGCCGAGGCCGCGATCTGCTTGCCCACCGGAACCGACCCGGTGAAGGAAATCGCGTTGATGCCAGTACTTTCGACCAGTTTCTGGCCAATGGCGCCGCCTGCCCCCATCACGAGGTTGAAAAGCCCCGCCGGAATGTCCTGGCGCGAGATGATCTCGGTCAGCGCCACGGCCGAGGCGGGCGTCAGGTTGGCGGGCTTCCAGATCACGGCATTGCCAAAGGCGAGCGCCGGCGCGATCTTCCAGGTCGCGGTCGCGGTCGGGAAGTTCCAGGGCGAGATGATCGCGACGACACCGACCGGCTCGCGGCGCACATCGACCTCAACGCCCGGACGGACGCTGTCGGCGTTGTCGCCGATCTGGCGCAGGCATTCGGCGGCGTAATAGGTGAAGAACTGACCGGCGCGGTAGACCTCGCCCTTGCCCTCGGCAAGCGGCTTGCCCTCTTCACGCGCCAGCAACGTGCCCAGTTCCTCGGCCCGCGCCATCAATTCATTGCCGATGGCATTCAATACATTCTGACGCCGCTCCAGCCCGTAACCGGCCCAGACCCTTTGCGCCTCACGCGCGGCATCCAGCGCCTTGTCGAGCTGGGTCGATGACGCCTGCGCGTACTGCCCGATCACATCGGAAAGGTCCGAAGGGTTAATATTGTCGATCACACTGTCACCTGCGACCCATTCCCCGGCGATGTAGTTCTTGTTCACGGGCGGCCCTTTCCGGATTGTTCGTCAGTCGGCGGGACGGCGGAACGCCCCGACGCGACAGTACGGGAAAGCGCCGATTCAACTCAAACCCAAAGGTTTGTACTTTAATTCAGAAATATTGAAGTCAGGAATCCCGGTGATTTAGGTGCCCGGGCAGGTCTGCCTCCATCAGTGCAGCAAGAAAGGCCCGTGCGGCAGGGGACAGGTTTTGCTCCAGCTGGGACACGACATGCACATCCCTCCGTGCCGACGTTTCCGCAAGCGGTCGGAAAATCAGCCCGTCGCTGTCCTCCAATACCGCGAGCCGCGGCAGGATAGTGATGCCGACTCCCGCCCGCACGAACCCGAGGAGCGAGGCGGTGTTTGGCACTGATAGGTGCGAGGCCGCGAGGATCGGAGCAAAGGCCTCCTCTCGGATAAGATCGCAGAGACCATTGGCGATCAGATCGCACCCGGCAATGTCTGCCCAGCCCACCGAACCACGCTCGCGTCCAAGCGGATGATCCGCGCGACAGACAATGCCGAAGCCGTCCGAGAAGAGCTTTTGCCGATTGAAACCCGGCATCTGGCCCAATGTGGCGATCCCTATATCGGCACGTTCGCGTTCCAGTTCGCGCTGAACGGCAGCAGAATTCATGTCGCGCAGGTCAAGCCGCACCTTTGGGTGGTCGGCCATGAATCGGCGGATGACCGGCGGCAATACAGCGGTGGCAACCGACGGGGTGACGGCCAGCCGGATGAAGCCCAGTTCGGCACGTGAATGGCCTTCGATCATCGCGACCGTGCGTGCGAAGTGATCAAGTTCGCGCCGCGCCTCTGCATGGATCATCTCGCCCAAGGGGGTCAGCCGCGATTTGCGTGCGCCCTCGAACAGGGGCGCGGCGAGGTGGTCCTCGAACTGTTTCAGCATCATCGACACAGCCGACGGTGTCCGTCCCAAAGCCTCGGCTGCACCGGCCAGACCGCCATGGTCACAAACCGCGACGAAGCAGCGCAACATGTCGATCTTTATGCTCATACCTTCAGGATTTCTGAAACTCGGATCATCTCATAAAGTCGTTCGGAAATTCATGCCAGTCAAAACCCCGCGATGAACCATAGTTCAATCACGCTTCCGCGCCCTCCACAGGCGCCAGAAGGCGCGGATATCGAGCCATGCGACGGCAAGCCCCAACGGGATCATCCAGAACCCCAGGATGGGCAGAAAGCCGAGGAATCCGCCCGCGATCAGCACCAGTCCAAGCATCAGCCTGAGGCCGGGTGGTACCGTCTGGTTGATCCGCACCAGGAGCCTGCGACTGCGTGCCCGTAACGCTCTGATCCTGTCGCGGTCAATAAGTGGCATCAGGGGTCAACCGCGCTCCAGGACTTCGACGGCGAGGATCGTCGGCAAGTGGCGGGCGATTTCGTGCCACGTGTCGCCCTCGTCAAGGCTCGCAAAGACCGATCCGGAATTGGTGCCGAAATACAGGCCCGCCGGGTCGTGCGTATCGCCGGCCATCGCCTGCCGCAAAACGGTAAAATAGCAGTTCTGCTGCGGTAATCCGTTTCGCATCGGCTGCCAGCTCCGTCCGCCGTTGCGCGACCGCCAGACGGCGGCAGCAGCACCCGGGGGAAAGCGCCCGATGCTGTCGCCATTAAGCGGCAGCGTCCATATCGTATCCGGGTCGCGCGGATGGACACGGATCGGGAATCCGAAGGTCGAGGGCAAGCCGGTGTTGATGTCATCCCAGCTTCGCCCTCCGTCGGAGGATCGCCAGACCCCGTGATGATTCTGCTGGTAAAGAACATCGCCCCCGCCCGGCGCCCGCACCATGTTGTGGACGCAATGCCCCGTCTCACCATCGCGCGGCGCGGCGGGGTGGTCGTGATGCCCGCAGGCCTCGGCATTCGACAGCCGATTCCGCCGTTCCCAAGTCTTCCCGCCGTCCTCTGTCGCGAAAACGCCGGCGGCAGAGATGCCGATCCAGAGTTTCTTCGGATCTTCCGGGTCAGAGACGATCGTATGCAGTACCAGCCCGGCTGCGCCGGGGTTCCAGCTTCCCGAGGATGGGTGATCGGAAAGGCTCTGAACCTGCTCCCACGTTACGCCGCCATCGCTACTTTGCAAAAGGCTTGCCGGTTTGGTCCCGGCGTAAAGCTTGCCATGCGACCGGCCAATCGACCAAATCTGCGCGAAGCCCGCGCCAAAGGCCGGCTCCGCCCCGGTCCAGCCGATCATCTCTGCGAAGTCTGGATCGTTCGCAGCCCAATCGTCCATCTGGCCCTTTGTGAACTTTGCCAGATCCCATGTCTTACCGCCGTCCGCAGACCGCCAGACCCCAGCGCCGTGCCAGTCGCCCCCGCCGCCCGCCCAGATCGCACCGCTTTCCGGATCGCCGATGGCATGATTGATTGGCCAGCCGTCGCAATGCGGGCCGGAGACTGTCCAGTCACCCTGCCCCGATCCTCCGGCGATCAGGAAAAGCCCCTTGGTGGTGCCAACAAGCAAGACCAGGTCGCGCGCCATGTCATCTCCTCCACCGTCAGTTGCGGGAGAAGGCTAACACGGACGTCCACGCGTCAAAATCGGTTTATCGGGTCCGGACGCGCCGGATGGAATGAAGAAGAAATGATTTTAACGCGTTGTTTTACAATATAAAATCAGATGAAGACAGCGAGCTGACGCCCAAGAGCGAAATCTCGCTGTCCGCGACGCCATCGCCATCAACATCCATGTAGACGATCGCATCGGGCCCGTTCAACGCATACCAGACTCCATTCGCCGTGGCCGTTGTGCCGCCGAAGACAAAGTCGTCGTCGATCTGCGAAATGTCGATCTGGTCTGTACCCGAAACGAAGTCGTGTATCACGTCGCATTGACTTCCGGTCCCGGAATCCGCGACTGACGCAAAAACAAACGTATCGGCATCTTCCCGTCCCCAAAGCTGGTCGAGCCCGCTTCCGCCCTGAATGATATCGTCCCCAGTGCCACCATATACCGTATCGTTCCCGGTGCCGCCTTTGACGTCATCATCACCCGCGCCGCCATAGAGCCTGTCGTTCCCGCCCTCGCCCTTGATGAAGTCATTGCCAGAACCGCCGTAAAGCTTGTCATGGCCTTTCTGGCCAAGCAGTTCATTGGCAAGCGCGTCACCTCTTAACCAGTCGCTCTTGCCTGTGCCTTTCAGGTTTTCGATGCCGACAAATGTCTGTGTTCCGAGGCCGGTTTTCTGCGCGCCGGTAATCGAGAGGTTGATTTTAACGCCGCCCGAACCAACAGCGACCACCGTATCGGTATCGGCACCCCCATTGAACAGGTCCTTGCCCGTGCTCATGACAAGCGTGTCGTCGCCATTGCCGCCATAGAGCTTGTCGGTGCCATTACCGCCTGCCAAACGGTCGTTGCCGTCATATCCCTTGATCCGGTCAGATCCTCCGCGGCCAGACAGGATATTGTCTGCGGAGTTGCCCTTCATGTAGTCATCGCCATAGCCGCCGAGCGCCTTCTCGATCGTGACACCATTGGCGATGGTGAAGCCGCCGACGACGCCCTTCACAAAGGACACGTAGCCGCCAGCATTCGGCCCGACGAGCGGCGCTTCGCGGAGATCGATCCGGCAGTCCTTGCTTCCGCCGTATTTGATCTCGTCAGCGCCAGCTGTGTCCCAGATGCATTCCCAATAGGTACCCTTGCCGTTGGAACCACGCAGCGTGTAGGCATTGTCGCCGGTCGCGGCGTTCATGTTGGCCCCGTAGATCGCCTGAATGGCGGCGATATCCAGCGCCATCGGTGTCGCCTGGTATCCATAGTCATCGGAATTGTGGGTTGGATACTTGGTTTGCCAGCCGGCGTTATAGGACATCGTGGTGAAGATGCCCTGGTTCAGCCCGTATTGTCCAAAATCCCACTCATCTGACACGCCGGGGAATATGGTTGAATCACTCTCGATCCCGCCATCATGCGGATGCGCGAGGCCCAGCAGGTGACCAAGTTCGTGGAGTGCAACCATGTAACCATGGCCGCCCTTGTTGTATCCATTCTTCCATCCGGAATCCTGCCCGTTTAAGGCATACATGAGAGGGTTGTCGTAGGCATAGCCTGGCACTTCTGAAAAGCCGAGCACCCCACTTCCGATCTGGGAGTTGGTAACTTTCCACATCTGCACGTCGGCACTATTGGCCGAAGATGTGACAAGATCGATATTCGCAACCTTTTCCCAAGCCTTGGTCACGCGTTGGATCGCTTGCATTTCCGCGCTCGTCCACACCATCGACTGGCCGCTGAACCACAAAGGGTTTGTACCGGATGTCATTGCATACGAAATCGTAACCGTTCCGCCATTGGCATCGTCCCAGGCGCCACCCCAGACAAGCGCATCGATCCAGGGATTGGCACCATTGGTCGGTGTGCCGTCCGTGTAAGTCTCAAATGCCATTGCCTTAAACTCGCCCTATGCTTGTCTCTCGTCTTTCAGGTCATGTCATGGGAGAAGAATTTGACGTGAACAAGGCATTTCCCAGCATTAACTCTTGTTCCTGCAAAAAGCACCGGACTGCCGGGAATTCACTGAACGAAAACAAAAAAACGCAGCCCGAATGACGGGCCGCGGCACTGTATCTTAGGTTCACGCCGGTGGGGATCAGACCACCCGTTCGACCATCATCTTCTTGATCTCGGCAATGGCCTTGGCCGGGTTCAGCCCCTTGGGGCAGGTCTTGGCGCAGTTCATGATCGTGTGACAACGGTAGAGCTTGAACGGATCTTCCAGGTCGTCCAGCCGCTCGCCCGTCGCCTCGTCGCGGCTGTCGATGATCCAGCGATAGGCGTGCAGAAGCGCGGCAGGGCCGAGATACCGGTCGCCGTTCCACCAATAGCTCGGGCAAGACGTCGAACAAGACGCGCACATCACGCATTCATAGAGCCCGTCGAGCTTCTTGCGGTCATCGATCGACTGGCGCCATTCCTTGGCCGGGCGGTTGGTCTTCGTCTCCAGCCAGGGCATGATCGAGGCGTGCTGGGCGTAGAAATGCGTCAAATCCGGGATCAGATCCTTCACCACCGGCATATGCGGCAGCGGATAGATCTTCACATCGCCCTTCACCTCGTCGAGGCCGTAGATGCAGGCCAGCGTATTGATCCCGTCGATATTCATCGCGCAGGACCCGCAGATGCCCTCTCGGCAGGACCGGCGGAAGGTCAGCGTCGGGTCCACCTCGTTCTTGATCTTTATCAGCGCGTCCAGAACCATTGGTCCGCACTGGTCCATATCAAGGAAATATGTGTCGACACGCGGGTTTTCGCCCGTATCGGGATCCCAACGATAGATCTGGAACTTACGGATATTCGTGCCCGACGGCTTAGGCCAGGTCTTTCCGACGCGAATTTTCGAGTTCTTGGGAAGCGTGAACTGGACCATGTCTTATCCCTTCCAACCGGGGCGGTCATAGAGCGGCCGGCGCGGCGGCTGGCCGGATTTCTGATAGACGCAGGAATTGTAAAGTGCGGCCGGGTCTTTGCCCTGCAGCCATTCCGAGGAGATCTCCAGCCGCACCTTGCTGGCCGGGCCGCCGGACCCGGCGCCTACGGCGACCATGCCGCGCGGTCCGGCGGCAAGGCGGGCGCGGTCGTAACACGCCTCTTCCGCGCGCTCGACCGACATCGGACCACAGGCCGCCAAGAGCGCAAGCGCCGCAAGTGCACCGAGCAGAGCGATATGGGGCGCGAGCGTCGTCACCCGGCGGCCTCCGTCAGCGGCAAGGCGTTTAGGCAGGCTGCCGCCTCGGGCCGCGCCGCATAGGTGCGGATTTTTTCGCGGTTGGCCGACGAAACGGCCTTGTAGTTGTCCGCGGTACCAAGCTGCACCGTCTCGACGATCGTCATCGCCTTCTGCACGCATTTGCCGGCCTCCGCGCTGTCGATGCCGGGGCGATCCTCTGCCATTACCCTGGCGATGGCGGCGCGTGCCTCGTTCTTGCTCGCATCGGCCATGATGACACCGGCACAACCCGGCAGGGTCGCAACGAGAGCGGCAGCGGCGATCATACGAAACAACATCAATCAGTCCTCAGCGATGCACGGATGGTGGAGCCGTCCTTCAGGAACAAGAGCGCGCGTTCCTGTTGTTCCCGGCTCAGTGTCGGCCAGAGCTCGGCATCGCCAGGCAACAGGGCGTAACCCGCCGGCAATGGCAGCTTGCCGGGCGCAGCCTTGACGACCGGTGCGGATGTTTTTGCAGGTGCGGGCTGGTTTGACGTTTTCTGCAGATTGGCGCCGTGATAACCGGCCCCGCCCGACAGAACCGACGCGCCGCGCTGCTTCTTGCTGTAAGACAGCGTTCCGTCGGCGGTCTGGACCCTGGTATTGTTCTGGACGCAGGCGCCCAGCATCAGTGCCAGCGGCAGGACGAGAAACCGCGTGCGCATCAGTACACCCTCGCCTTCGGCGCGATCTTTTTCAGATCGATCCCGCCCTCTTTCTGAGTGGTCAGCGGGTCGAGGTGCACGGGCCGGTAATCGAGCTTGACCTTCGCCCCATCGACCCATGCCAGCGAATGCTTGCGCCAGGTCTTGTCGTCGCGGTCGGGGTAATCCTCATGCGCATGCGCCCCCCGGCTTTCCTTGCGCGCCTCGGCGGCATTGATCGTCGCCAGGGCGTTCGGCATCAGGTTCGCCAGTTCCAGCGTTTCCATCAGGTCGCTGTTCCAGATCAGCGACCGGTCGGTTACCTTCAGGTCATCCATCTTCGCCGCGACCGCTGCCATCTTCGACACGCCCTCTGCCAGCGTCTTGTCGGTGCGGAAGACGGCGGCGTCGGCCTGCATGGTCTTCTGCATCTCAAGGCGCAGATCGGCGGTCGGGACCGCGCCATTCGCGTTCCGCAGACCGTCGAAGCGATCCAGCGCCTTCTCGACCTCGGCCGTGTTCACCGGCTGGTTGCGATTCTTCGGGTTCACCACCTCGCCCGCGCGGATCGCGGCGGCGCGGCCGAAGACCACGAGGTCGATCAGGCTGTTGGAGCCGAGCCGGTTGGCACCATGGACGGACGCGCAGCCCGCCTCGCCCACCGCCATCAGGCCGGGCACGACCGCATCGGGGTTCGTCTTCGTCGGCGCCAGCACCTCGCCCCAATAGTTCGTGGGAATGCCGCCCATGTTATAATGCACCGTCGGCAGAACCGGGATCGGTTCCTTGGTCAGATCGACACCGGCGAAGATACGCGCGCTTTCGGAAATGCCCGGCAGGCGCAAAGCCAGCGTTTCCGGCGGCAAGTGGTTCAGGTGCAGGTGGATATGGTCCTTGTTCGGACCGACGCCCCTGCCCTCGCGGATCTCGATCGTCATGCAGCGGCTGACGACGTCACGGCTGGCCAGATCCTTGTAGGTCGGCGCATAGCGTTCCATGAACCGCTCGCCTTCGGAGTTGGTGAGGTACCCGCCCTCGCCCCGCGCACCTTCGGTGATCAGGCAGCCCGAGCCATAGATGCCGGTCGGGTGGAACTGCACGAATTCCATGTCCTGAAGCGGCAGTCCGGCCCGCGCCACCATGCCGCCGCCATCGCCGGTGCAGGTATGGGCGCTGGTCGCGCTGAAATAGGCGCGGCCATAACCGCCGGTGGCCAGCACCACCATCTTCGCGTTGAAGACATGGATCGTGCCGTCATCGAGCTTCCAGCAGACGACGCCGGTGCAGGCGCCATCGGTCATGATCAGGTCGAGCGCGAAATACTCGATGTAGAATTCCGCATTGTGCTTCAGGCTCTGGCCGTAAAGCGTGTGCAGGATCGCGTGGCCGGTGCGGTCGGCGGCGGCACAGGTCCGCTGCACCGGCGGGCCTTCGCCGAACTCGGTCGTATGGCCGCCGAAGGGGCGCTGATAGATCTTGCCCTCTTCGGTCCGCGAAAACGGCACGCCGTAATGCTCAAGCTCATAAACCGCTTTCGGCGCTTCCCGTGCGAGGTATTCCATCGCGTCGGTGTCGCCGAGCCAGTCCGAGCCCTTCACGGTATCGTACATGTGCCATTGCCAGTGGTCCGGCCCCATGTTCGAGAGCGACGCGGCAATACCGCCCTGCGCGGCCACGGTGTGGGAGCGTGTCGGAAAGACCTTGGTCACGCAGGCCGTGCGCAGCCCCTGTTCGGCCATGCCAAGCGTCGCGCGCAGCCCCGCGCCGCCCGCGCCGACCACGACCACGTCATATTCATGGGTTTCGTAAGCATATGCGGTCATGTTCAGTCCCTCAGAGCGCCAGCCGGATCAGCGCGTAAAGCCCGGTGGCCATCAGGCCGTAAGACAGGCAGATCACCGCGATGACCGCCGCCTTGCGGGCAAAGCCATGGGCGTAATCCTCAATCATCATCTGCGCGCCGTTCTTGAAGTGATAAAGGCCGACAAGCAGCGTCAGCCCGGCGACGATGGCCGGGAACGGGCGGCTGTAATAGGCGACGACATCCTCATAGGAAGAGCCGAGAATGCAGCCGAAGGTGAAGATGAAGAGCGGCACGAGGATCGCAAGGCCCACGGCGGAGACCTGCATATGCCAGTGATGCATCGTACCGGACTTGGCCGAGCCCAGCCCTTCGGCGCGCTTGCGGTCGGTGAGGTAACGCATGGTCCTGCCCCCTCAGAGAATGATGACGGTGAGAAGGGTCAGCACGACCGACCCGATGATGCAGGCCCAGCCGAGCTTTTCGGCCGTCGGGATGTCGAGCCCCCGCCCGCTGTCGTAGTAAAGGTGCCTCAGCCCCGCCAGCAGGTGATACCAGATGGCCCAGATTGAGCCGAGGAACACCAGCTTGCCGAACCACGATGTCAGCACCGCGTCGGCAGTGGCGAAATACTCGGCACTGGTCGCAGCCGCCAGCAGCCACCAGACGATCAGGAACACCGCGACGATCAGCGCATTGCCGGTGATCCG